>CAYNCW010000253.1:0-4689 GCA_964395635.1 uncultured Oscillospiraceae bacterium | reverse complement strand
AACAGCGTACCATTATCCGGGTACGCTGTTTTGGAATGTTATTATGCATCTCATAATTACAATATAATTGCAAGTTGCAAGGACATTAAGTGACAAGATTGTTAAGTTGGTTTGCAAAATTATCACTATGCTGAAAACCTATTCTATTCTCAAATGCTTTTTATTCTTTCCATTATCCTGTATACTTATGTTGGTTGATATGGAAAGATTTTACGATACAGGTTAATACATTTGGTATCGACCTAATCCCCGCAAACAAAGAGCATATACCTTCTATGGTCTTCATATTGTGGCAAACGACCATAAAGTCCCTGGAGAGGGACTTTAATCACTACTACTTTATTATACGAGGGGCGAAAATACATTGGATACTACTGCATTGTTTAAAGTTGGATATGGCCTGTATGTGCTGACCGCCAAAGCTGAAAGCAAGAATAACGGCTGCATCATCAACACCGTTTTGCAGGTCACAAGCGCACCGCCGTTTGTTGGCGTGATAACTGTCAATAAACAAAATTACACCCACGACTTGATTATGAACGCAAGGGAGTTTAACCTATCCATTCTGACAACTGAAACGCCTTTCGCAGTATTCAAACACTTTGGTTTTCAGTCTGGCAGAGAGGTTGACAAATTTAACGGCTATGACAGTATTGCAAGAAGTGAAAATGGCATTATCTATCTGACGAATTGCGCAAACGCATACTTATCTTTCAAGGTGCTTGATACCATTGATTTTGGCTCACATACTATGTTCAAGGCAGAGATTGTAGACGGTAAAGTGCTCAGCAATGCCGAAAGCGTAACCTATTCTTATTATCAGCAGCACATCAAACCCAAGCCACAAGAAGTTCAAAAGAATGGCTATCGCTGCAAAATCTGCAGCTATGTGTATGAAGGAGAACCGTTGCCACCAGATTTTGTCTGCCCCATCTGCAAACATGGTGCAGCAGATTTTGAGAAAATACAATAATACTGGAGAAACTGATAATAAACCTAACTCAAAGAATCCAAAATACACTCCCGCTTAAGCTTTTGAGATAGGTATGAATGATTAAGGAGGATATTTCTATGTGCGGTAATCAAAAATTCTTTATTTGTAAACATTGCGGCAACTTGATTGGATTAATTGATAATAAAGGTGTTCCTATGGTCTGTTGTGGTGAAAAAATGGAGGAGCTTGTGCCTAATACTGTAGATGCTGCGGTGGAAAAGCATTTGCCGGTGGTAAGCCAAAAGCAAAACAGCCTTACTGTTTCGGTCGGCAGCGTAGAGCATCCCATGACAAACGAACATCATATTGCCTTTATCTATGTTGAAACAGAATTCGGAGGGCAACGCAAATGCTTAGAACCGGGAGATAAACCAGAGTTGTCTTTTTCCTTTATTGATGACAAGCCTGTGGCTGTTTACGCATACTGTAATCTCCATGGGTTGTGGAAAACTGAACTGAAATAATCCTATAAACAAAAGTCGTGCCGTTTATTAAATGGCACGACCTTTTATATGGAGGAGTATTGGATATACCTGTTTAGCGGTGTTTGCAACGCCATAGTGGGTATGAGCAATACCCCACGGCTTGTAGCGGTGTACCCTGCTTCAGGCGAATCCTGGGGAATGAATGCCATTGGGTCAGCTGTACTGGGCGGTATCTCAATGGAAGGAGGCATCAGTTCTGGTGGTTTACTCCAGTTATCAAGAGAAGGCATTATTGGTCAAAACCCTGCGCGGTTCTTGACACGAATTGAGAAAGGTGATTCCTTGTATTTAGCTGCAGCCAGATTTGGTATGGCTTATTCCGAACAAGGCCCAAACACCTCTCCAGTATAAATACATTTTTTTGTCTTCCCAACGGTTATGGATCATAGGCAACTGCACTCTTCCTTTTATGTGTTACACAGCTTCAGCAGCCTGTCTTTTGTATCATCATCGGCAAAAGAACAGAGGATGGCATTCTTGGTCAAGCTTTGCAGCTCTTCTGTGGCAAAGCCAAAATCGTCCTGCAACAAGGTAAATTCTCTTGTTATGCTGGTGTTGCTCACCGTGCGGTTGTCCGTGTTCACGGTCACCAACAGGCCGTTTTTCATAAACTCCCGAATGGGGTAGTCAGCTTTGCCTTGCACCGCCTTGGTTTGAAGGTTGCTTACTGGGCACATCTCAACACCGACCTGTTTTTCGGCGCAGAGCTGCTGCAATGGCAGGTTGCCTGCCATTGCAATGCCATGACCGATGCGGCTGGCCCCCAGCGCCAGGGCATCCCGGATGTTCTCGGCATTGCCACACTCCCCAGCATGGATGGTGTAGGGCAGGCCCAGTTTTTTGGCCTCCACAAAGAGTTCTGCAAAGTCGCGGTTGGGGTGGGTGGCCTCGTCCCCAGCCAAGTCCACACCGCAAACCCCTGCACCTTTGTAGTCTCTTGCCAACCGGTAAGCGGCTAAATTTTGCTCTGTGCTTTGGTGGCGCATGGCGCAGACTATAACACCGCTGTAGATTCCAAAATCCTTACGAGCGGCGGCTAAACCAGCCAGCACCGCCTCCAGTGCCTGCCGCTGGTTCATTTCGGGGTTGGCCAATAGGTCAGGGGAAAAACGAACCTCGGCATAAACAACGTTGTCCGCCACCAACGACTGCACAAAAGTGTAAGCCGATTCCGTGGCCTCCGCTGGGGTTTGCATACAGCGAATGGGCAGTCCAAAGCGGCAGAGATATTCGGCTAGGCTGCCGCAGTTGTCGGGGCATTGCAGCTGCTCCAGCAGCTGATGCCGGGTGGGGTTCTCACCTCTGTTTGCCAGTACCTTTTGCACAAAGTCAACTGCCAACGATCCGTCAAGATGGCAGTGTAGATCCACCTTTGGCAGCGATGGAATTTGATTCATAGTGGTTTACTCCCTTAGATTTACTTGATGTTGCGCCGGTTTGTTCAATGCCGCCATAAGCAACGTGGAAAAGCAAGGCACCGGTTTGGACCAAAAATGCTATGGCAAGACGACATCAAAAAGCTACATGCGTTGCACTTGCCAATATTTACTGACAGATAGGCCCACCGCCTGTGGGTTGCAGCCATTGAAAAAGTTCTGTATAATACAAAACACTGACCCACTTTCTGTCTTGTCTTAAGCTGACGAGACGAGAGACTAGAGGAGGAATTTCATGCAATTAGAACAGCTATGGAAGCAGTATAAAGATAGGGTGTTCAATTACACCTCCCTAAACGAAACGGTGAAACAGCGTGCTGTGAAGGTAACCTTCGCGCCCAAAGCGATCATCACCAACGCTGGTGAGTATCCTGAATACGTTTATTTTTTAATCAGCGGTACGGTGCAGGGGGTGAGAACCTACCAAAGCGGCAACAGCTACCATTATTTTACCCTTACCAGTGAAGACGGCTCAGTTGGATTATTGGAGCTATTGGCACAGGAAAGCAAGTATGTTGCTACGATCGTAGCACTCACACCGGTGACAGCTTACCGGGTAGAGGCACCAATCATTTACCAAATGATTATGGAGGATATTCAACTGCTTCGCCGCTGTGTTGGTCTGGTTTCCCACGACCTTTATCTGCGCTCACAGAATGATGGTCTGCTCTATTACCACAACGGCATCGACCGAGTGTGTTATTTTCTGGTGAACTATTACAGCAACCACACAAAGGATGGGCAGTCTGTTCTGCTAGAGACAGATTATCAAACAATTGCCAATAACATCGGTGTCAGCCTACGCACAGTTGTGCGCAGCATCCAGATGCTGAAGAAAGAGGGAAGCATTACCTCTGCGAAGAAAAAAATCTTCATCACCTATCCGCAGTACGAAAAACTATGCAGTAGGTTATAGCTAAGCTTTATGCAAACAGTCGCGCCGCAGCGTTATATTCCCTTATGACGTTTATATAGGCGTACCGAGAAGATCGTTAGTCCAATAAGTGTTACACAATATGGGATGGTTTTCACTAAGTCGGACGGCCATCCCAGCACAGCTGTGGCGTTGGAAAACGCATCTGCAACACCGAACAAGAGTGCCGTTGCCGCACTTCCCAGTGGAGTTGATTTTCCCATTGCCTCTGCCGCAAGCGCAATCCAGCCTCGTCCACTCACCATATCGCGGGAGAACCAGGATACATAGCCCATCGACATAAACGCACCGCCCATCCCGGCGAGTAGCCCGCTGATCATGAGCGCGGTTGCCTGCACTCTTTCCACGTGGATCCCCACCGATTCCGCGGCCTCTTTCTTTTCCCCCACAGCGCGAATACGGTATCCGAGAGCTGTTTTCTTGAGCATGATGTAAACCCCTAATACCGACAAAATCGACAGGTAGGTTAAAACATTGTGTCCGGAAAAAATAGCACCCAATATTGGAATCTTGCACAGCAGCGGGATTTCTACATTGGGCAGGGTTTTGCTTGCTAGCGAAATGGACGTGCCCTTGTCATGTGCAAATAGATAGAGAAAAAAGATTGTGCCACCGCTTGCAAGGCTGTTGATGGCAACACCGCCTAGGATGATATTGGTTTTATAATATAGGGTAAAGAATGCCAGCAACCCCGCTATTGCCACACCAGACGCCACCGCAGCCACCAGCCCGATAAACGATCCTCCCGAAAGGAAGCTGAATAGCATCCCGCAAAAGGCGGCGATCAGCATAATGCCTTCCAGTGCGATATTGGGCACGCCTGCGACGTTGGAGACGACA
>CAYNCW010000252.1:0-4692 GCA_964395635.1 uncultured Oscillospiraceae bacterium | reverse complement strand
CAAACCCTTATTTTTGGTATACAATGAACAAAATGACTGAGTCTGGGGAGAGCAAATGAACAAAGAATTTAGTTATATGAAAATATACCAACATTTCGTTGATTCTATTTTGGACGGCACGTTAAAGCCCCATGAGCTGCTGCCTTCCGAAGCAGAAATATCCAGTTTGTTTAACGTCAGCCGGATAACAGCCAAGCGCGCATATGCTGAACTGACCAAGTTTAATTATGTTTACCGCATCAAAGGCATGGGAAGCTTTGTTTCCGTGCAAAAAAAAACAATGCCCAACAAAGCAGGGCATGTGGCGTTTGTTGTTCCTTTTTCCCAGTCCTTAGGGCAGATTTTCGATATGTATCAAAGTATGTCCAATTATCTAAACGACAATCTTTTCATGCTGTCTTACTATGTAACAAACTATTCCTCTGAAAAAGAACGAAGTATCATCCTTGATCTCCTTTCTTCGGATATTGATGGAATTATATTATACCCCATGTCGAACAATGAAAACCTTGATTTAATGTATTATATACACAGCAAAAACATCCCCTTTGTTGTGGTTGACAAATACTTTGACAATATCCCCCTATCCTATGTTTATTCTGACAATTATCATGGCAGCTTTACGGCAACAGAGCATCTAGTAGAATTAGGGCATACAAACATTGCTTATGTCTGTGACCGCCGCATTTCCGAGGCATCTTCTGTCCGGGATCGCTATTTTGGCTATCTTGACGCCATGTTCCACCACGACATCCCCTTTGATTTTATCAATATCTTGCGCTTTAATTACACCCCATCTTTAGACACCACAAATTCAGTCCTAAAAGCAACCAACCAAGACTTTGGATTATTTCTTGATCAAAATCCAAAACTTACTGCAATCCTTGCCTCTAATGATTATTTGGCAATATTGATTGTCCGTGCGTTGCTGGCAAGAGGGTTGAAGGTGCCTGAGGATGTTTCGGTTGTAGGGTTTGATAACATTGAAAGCGCAAGCCTGTTGGAAGTGCCGCTGACAACGGTTGCCCAAAATAACAGGGAGATTGGAGCCAATGCCGCAAGGCTCCTTTTGGCGCAAATTAATAAAACACGTATCGCCCAAAATCGGTTTTCGGTGAAAACCGATTTGATCCTACGCGAATCAACAGAGGTTTGTTCCAAGAGGGATAAGGTGTAATAACCTATTTAAAACATAAAAAGAGGGGGTTGCCATTGGACGCAACCCCCTCTTTTGCCTTAAAGCCTGTTTCTAAATAATTCCCGAACTATGGATTCCGTCTTGGCTTTTGCAAAACCAGATCATCAAAGTAGAACACTTCTGTATCATTCCCCGCTGATTTACAAGTGATTACAAAGGTTTGGGCGTAAAGATTATTGGGAATGCCTAACCCTTTCAACCCAACCGATACCTTATTCCACTGTGAAGGTGTGCAATCGCCTATTAATGCATCGGTATAGTCCGACAGTTTTTCACCGTTACTCAGTAAAATATCTGCAAACACCAAGCTGCTGTTGTTTTCGGGCACCCAAACCGCGTATGAAAACGTCATATCTTCGTCAATTGGAACCATTTGGGCAGTACAGTTGGCAATGACTGCACTGCTTGCAGGTTTAGCGGCTTTTGGTGTAATGGTGCATTCCATGGAATAATTCCCAGTTTTCGCCTGTTGTTCCGTGATCTCTAACAGGATCCCCGGCGGATTGTCAATAGATTTATCAATCCCGATGTCCAAAGGCTCTAAAGTCGTCTTTTCAGGGGACACATTCTTCCATGTCACCTCCGCCATTTCAAAGGAGTTGCGCCAAAAAACAGGACCTTTGGTGTAAGGAGTGGGCGACTTTTCAGAAGCCGATATGCCCCCTGTTAATAGCGCGTTTATATCAGCCGCCAATCGAAGATAAAAGTCCTCTGATAACCACTGCCCTTCCCTGCTAAGGGTGTAAAAATACTGCCGTTTATCCCCATTTGGCGGGTTTTGCGGTACTTGAAAGGAATCGCTGGCCGCTTTCATAAAAGCAGTGCCCTCGTCATACTCATCGAACATTGCCAAATAGATAGACGAAATATTGTCGGTCTTGCTTTTATACGCTGTGACCGCGCTGGCAGCTTTCCATGCAAAATCTCCCTGGTGCCTTGGGTGTGCGTTGGGTGCGCCGTTTAACCAATTGCTCCAGGCAAAGCCTGGGAACACCACGGGCAAATAATCTAGCTTGTTTTCCTTTGCATAAGGAATATCCCCGTCAAGGGTTCGATTCCAATATTGTATAATCTCCTCTCCTGCTTTTCCATAGCCATACCGCCCTACTGTCCATGGGGAAATCATATCTGCCATGAGGTATGCCTTCTTCATGCTGCCTGTAGCATTTCTCCACTGATTGTCAGGTGTTCCAACAATCACATAATATCCCCTGTTGTAGAACCACTCCACCAATTGCATGGCTAAATCACCCATTGGATAATTCTTTGGATTCTCAGGTGTCAGCCCCCAAAGGCAAACCACCGGCTTGGCTTCGCCGGTCTTGGGGCTTACCGCATGGGCATAGGACGGGGAACGGGTCAGCCCTGCATCCTCCCAACTGGAGATAAACTCCTTGCACGTTTCCTCAAACACCGTAGGATCATTGCCCGCGCCGGAAAAGTCGTACATACAATAAAACAGCCGTTTGTACTTTTCGGCTGATTGCATAATATATTGAAGGTACTTCTGTTTCTCCCCGTTTTTGGGCACCTCGCCATAAAACCGCTGGATCCCTGCGCCCCCAATATCGTATTTTTGCATCCACATAAAATGGGTGTCAATAACCGATGGATCCCAAGAATGAAACAGCTGGGCTACCTGACCTGTCAAGGGCATGGTTCCCAGCTTGGTGTCATAAAGCGCGCTCTCATCGTAATTGCTGTCTATGTATGGATAATTTTCAAAGGTAATACCTCTGGGTTTTATCTCGCCCCAATGATGCCAAAAATCACTGCCCGGTTGCGGCTTAAACCATAACTGATAACCACAGAGCAATTTGCCTTTAATATCATTTTGATCGGAAAGCCCCGCTGTTTTAGGCGCTATATCTCTTTGAAGTTTTTCAACCAATGTAACCGCTCCTTCCTTTTCCACTTCCAAAACCGCCTCTTGATCCGCTTCGCCCGGGGTTGAACTCATCCGAATAACAAACGCGAATACAAGCACCAAGAATACCG
This sequence comes from uncultured Oscillospiraceae bacterium, assembly GCA_964395635.1. Classification (GTDB taxonomy): domain Bacteria; phylum Bacillota; class Clostridia; order Oscillospirales; family Ruminococcaceae; genus WRAV01. Next base: position 1,496 of record CAYNCW010000252.1, on the reverse strand, counting down.
CTACCAGCGCAACAAGCCGGGCTTTGATCCTGAGGTTCATTGCCTACTTCCCCTCTCTCTCTTGCCAAGATGACAAAGAGTGCTGAAACAGCCAAAGCTGTTTCAGCACTTTTTTAGAGCCTGTTCGAAGCAGTTCTATTTCACTGCAACATACATCTTGGCTTGTTCTCTGCCAATGGAAACAACACGCCCATCTTCAAAGAGATCGTTAATCTGGAGCCCCAAGCCAACCAAATCACTCACTTGAATACCGGGGCATTCAACCGACAGTTCAACAGTATAGCCTTCATCTGTGGGCACAACCACAACATTGGCATTCTTTCCTTCAGGAACAATAGTGCGTAATCCTTTTGCGTCTTGCAAGATCTGGAATTCTTCGCCGGCAAGATTAAACCACATGACCACCATGTCGTTATCAGTCGGCCAAGTATTTTCCTCGTCTTTGACATATGCTTCATTTGCGCCAAGTACATTTTCATCCTTGATCTGCGCAAGCACATACACATTGCTATCATCATATGTAATGTAAGCAGTGCCCTCCGTGGTTGTGGTGCGGTCATCCGTAGTTGAGCCAAAGACCTTGTTTTCTGTAATGGCAATGGCATTGTCATACAGTGCGTCTTTTTGACCATCCACCGTCGGCGTTCCTTTAACAATAACAGCCGCTCTGCCGATGCCTGCTCCGCCAAAGAACTCGTTTAACGCTACTTGAACAGAATCCTTTCGTTCCTCAATTGCGGCCGCCGGATCTGTTATATCCCCGGATATGGTAGAATCCCACAGAACGCCGTTAAGGGATCCGAAAATACCGTTGGCGTTTTTAATAAAGTCCACCATTTCAAACTTCTGGTTGTTTTCGCAAAACCTTGAATACACATCGTATTGCGAATCGTCAACAAGATAAAGAGACGCAAATTCTTCCCGGCTCATTTTTTCAATGGCAGTCTTTCTTGCACGTAGAGCCTCAAGAATGATACCTGTTTTGTCCAAATCCTTATTAGTTGAAGTAACACCGAAAACAGGGGTGTTATGGTCAACACCAATCATATATTCCTTCTGTTCCTTATCATATTTCGGAAAAGGCAGCATCCCAATTTCATCCTGCATGTCTGTTAATTCGCCCGGTACTGGGAAATAGCCAAAAAACAGAGATTTGCCTGATGCAAACATCGGCTTTGTAAATGACTGGTCGTCGTTTTGTGACCATAATAAACCAGGTGCATTTAAAATCTTGGACATCTTCTGAATGACATCATAGGAGGCGGTGCTAGCCATGGTAACGCCGGGAGCGCCGTTAACGGTCCCCAACAGGCTTTGGTTCATACTATGATACATCATCCCAATAAAATCCCCACGGGGTGTTAATAAGCCCCAACGGTCGCTTTCGGTGTCAACGACACCGTTACCGTCCAGATCTTTAACAGCCCCTGCCGCAAAGTCATAGAATTGATCCCAAGTCCAATCACCGTATTCAACCAGTTCATAAGGATCGGGAT
>CAYNCW010000251.1:0-4712 GCA_964395635.1 uncultured Oscillospiraceae bacterium | reverse complement strand
CAAGTTGGTATTATATTAAGTATTTTTTCTAAATGATTTTTTGTTATTACAATAGTAATAGTCTCAAAAATTTGATTATAATCCTCAATTTGTGTAGGAAGTCTTAATAGATTATCTTGTTCGCTTTTAATTTCATAGCCATGCAATTGTCCATTTACTACAGCGACATCAATGCGTGACGTACCTCCACAAACGTCCAATTCATTTATAACAATTGTATCACCGGTTTGAAAACAAGCAATGTGCTGAAAGCTATTTATTAAGGCTTTACGAATATGATAATCATATATAGCCATTTCAACCATCCTTGTTTTTAATAATATATTTACTGTATTATACGGCTTATAAATGAATAATATGTTAACAAACTACTACTTGCTAATTTCAGTAGAATTGCCAACTAAAAAATAGACCTGCATATTAGCTATTAAAGATCACTCAAAAAGAAATCAGAATAATCCATTTCTAAAATAAATTTAATTGCATTAATTTCACTAACTGATAAATGTCGTATCCCCGCTTCAATCTTTGCAAGGGTTCCCCTAGAAATATCAATACCATGTACCTGAAGCTGCGCCGACAGTTGCTCTTGTGTCAACCCCTTTTGTTTCCGAGCCTTACTGATATTCTCACCAATGGACTGGTCTGCCTTTATTCCTTGTGTCATAATTGTTTCCTCACATTTGTTCTGATAACGGAACATTCTACTATTGATTATAATGTCGGTGTGTGATATAATTGCTCTGATATTAGAGCAATTATATATTTAGGAGGCAAAATATGACCAACTACAAAAAAATGTACCTAACCCTTATAGGCGAAGTCAGCAAAACAATTGACTGCCTCACGACAGCAATGCAAAAAGCAGAGGATATCTATATAGAAAGCTGTAAAGATGAACACGAAAACGCGAATACGACTGATGGTAAAGAAATAACAGCCAGCGAGTAATCAACGACTGTTTGTCCTGTCATATGTCATCTGTATGATTACAAGCTCAGCCTAATTCAAGTAAAGCCGGTAAGCAGGGTCTAACAAAAACACCTTGCCCATGCACAAATAAAACACGTAAAAGCATATGCATACATCGTGGTACAACGAATTTTCCAGGCAGTCTCCGTGCACATTAGAACCATTCGCCCGCGAATAGTTCTAACACACTACAACTATTTCGCGGGGCGAAAATAGTTTGCGTGTGGCAGGGGACGCCCCTGCACCTCTGGGATTGTGCGCTTCCTCTGGCCAGCTGAGTAACCGTTACATGACAAAGTCCGGATCCGCCATACAGATGTTTGCGTGGTGGTCCATCACCCACACATCACCCACATAGCGCAAAAACAGGGAATATGAAATACCACATTCCCTGTTTCGCAAGATGAGGTTAGGCAGGATTTTACTTCTGCACAGAAAATGGCCTATTAATCATTTCTTCCAATTCTACCAAATCATAAGAAGCATCGCGCAAAGTAGTGTTCGTTTTAGTCTTTGTTTTCTTTTTATATAGGTTCCCTAAATCGGTTGGCTCATTGGTAGCGGAATTAATTGCAGGATTGGTTCCTGGATAAGTTCCCACAACGGTTTCGTATAGCGGATTAATTATGTACGTTCCGGATGTACCCCTTTTGCCTTTGCTATACCTGATTAGACCTTTTTGAATTAGCACAAGTCGTTGCCTGTGTAATTCAGTTTTGCTAATCTGGCACATACCAAAAAGGGTTGTATTGGGGATGGAAAGCGGTTCTCTCCAAAAAGCTGCATTGGCACATGCCAGCAAGGTAAAATACAAATCCATCTGCACATGGCTTACTTCGTTTGTCCTTCTCCAATTCCAAAAACCATTCACTTGACGTATATAATCCATACCGCTACCTAACAGTCTATCATCCTGATAGCACCAGTTTCCTGCGTTAAGGTAGGGGCGGGGTTCGTCAAAAAGTCCATGAGTACCTGCTCACATATTAAGTATTTGCGCCCTGCTTTTATGCACGGGATTTCTCCTTTGATGCACATTTCACGAATGCGGTATTTGGTCAGACCCGGTACATGCTGCGCAGCTTCATTTATAGTCAGCATTTTAACCTTCATGTTTAAACCTCCTTATGTTAAATATTGCTGCAATAAACTTGACAATGTAATAATTTATTGCTACACTTGTAGTGTAACACAATGTGGTAATAATATCAATAAATAAAGACCTGTGAGTAATATTTGCAGTAAAACATTACGTGGAGGGTAGAGCATGCTGGAAGATAACAAAAACTATTACATGGCATTTCCAACAAGGTTACGATTGATATTGGATGAAACAGGAATCAGCCAGCAGGAACTTGCTGATTTTGTAGGTGTTAAGCGACAAACAGTTGCGCAGTGGAAAGATGGCAAGACTGTACCAGATATTTATAATTTTCAAAAGATTGCGCAATACTTTAAGGTGCCATATGAGTATCTATTGGGAGATACAAATTGCAAAGTTCGGGAGAACATGCACCTAGAAGAAGTTCTTGGCCTATCAGACGGGGCAATAAACACCTTGAGCAGATTCTGCACAGAGACAATTGATGTTAATGGTGAACAAATTCCTCTTTCGCAAATTATATCTGATTTATTACAACACCAGGACTTTACAGCAGCTATCCATCATTTTGAGGCTTGTTTGATGGAATCCAAAATAAAAACGTTAAGAGAGTACGACTATAAATACAGTGATAAAATTACGAAAGAAATCAGAGCGGCGATGCAGTTTCTTAAAAATGTAGGTATCACTGTTAAAGATTTTGGAGATATGAAATACTACTACCTCCAACAAGCCAAAGATTCCATGGGCAAAGCATTATATGGTGTAGAGCAGAAGTTCCTAGCCAAACGCTTAGAAAAAATTATACAATACATGGAAGGTATTAACAGCCATGATGATTTTGATGATTTGGTACATGAATTTTTAGTTAAGGAGTTTGGTTATGGCGACAGTGATCAAGCGTGGTGACACCTACAAAATTACTGTGTCCAGAGGCTATGATGCGAGAGGCAAACAGGTGCGTCACCACTTCACATGGATACCGGAAGCGGATATGACACCCAAACAAATCCAAAAAGAGCTGGAACGGCAAAAGGTTTTGTTTGAGGAAGAGTGCAAATGTGGCGTAACGGCTAGCTACAAGGTGAAATTTGAGGTGTTTGCACGGCAATGGTTTACTGAATATGCCGAGCCGAAGCTAAAGACAAGCACTATCAAGGGCTACCATGATTGCGAGAAACGCACATACATTGCCATTGGTCACCTATACATGAACAAAATCACCACCCGCACCATTCAGAAGTTTATCCTGAATCTCGGTGAGGATGGGGTTAACATGCAGACAGGGAAAGGCATGTCACCTAAGAGTGTGAAGAACTACCTATCCTTTATCTCGACTATCTTCAACTATGCTATGAAGCAAGGCGTTCTTAACACAAATCCCTGCCGCGGGGTATCGCTTCCTACCATCCAACAAGTAGAGAGGGATTGCTACACATTGGAAGAAGCCAAACGTTTTTTGGAGCTTCTGGACGAAGCACCAGAGCTGTGGCGGGTATTTTGCACTTTGGCTATCTACAGCGGCTTTCGACGTGGTGAGCTGTTTGGATTGGAATGGCAAGATATTGACTTTGATACAGGCGTTATCTCCATACAGAGGACAAGCCAGTATACCAAGGATAAAGGTCTTTTTATCAGCACACCTAAAACTAAAAGCTCCATCCGGTTTCTCAAAATGCCGGATTGCGTTATAACAATGCTAAAGCACTACAAGGCTACACAGGCTGCCGCGCAACTCCAGCTTGGCGACAAATGGGTCAATTCGGGGCGTTTGTTCGTCTCATGGAATGGAGAGCCAATGAATCCAAACAGCGCCAGAAACTGGGTAGAACGCTTCTGTAAGCGCAATAACATACGGGTAGTGAATATTCACAGCTTTCGACATCTTAACGCCAGTTTGCTGATTAACAGCGGTGCTGACATCAAAACTGTATCTGCTGCGCTAGGTCATAAGCAGGTATCCACCACGCTCAACATCTATGCACACACCTTTGCGGCGGCACAGGCAAGGGCATCCGATGCAATTGCGGATGTTTTGACTATAAAAACAGCAGCAAACTAAACAAGGAGGTATACACAGTAGTGGAGTTGGAGTATTTACAAAAAGGGGATTTTCTATTCCCTAACATTGCTATGGACGCGCCAATAGGCGATATTGGCAAATACGGTAGCCTTAGGCGAACATTTTTAAAAGAGCACTGCAAAGGACGCTACAGCGGCCTTCTGCTATCGGGCAAGCTTTGGGCACATTTAGTGCATACCAACGAGAGGGCAAAGGCTCAGATGGACCATATCATGTCAGATATGGCTGCAAAACAAGGTGTTACTGAAGAACTAAAAGCCCAAGACCCAATGGAGTGGGTCAGGCGCATGAATAGTCTGATTGCTTCAGCGGAAGAAATTGTACTTAGTGAGCTTGTATATAGTTAACAACGAAATACGCAATTAAGGGTGATGGACAAGTATGCCATCACCCTTTCACTATTTTATCATTGACACGTTGTCAAGGTCAGGTCGTATTTTCTTCTTGTCTGCGGACAACAGAAAATCTCCACCCTTCTCTTGACAAGGGGAAGCTCGATGCTTATTCTGAAAACAAAGCCCATAGAGACCACATGAAGGACATATATTGGAAAGG
>CAYNCW010000250.1:0-4717 GCA_964395635.1 uncultured Oscillospiraceae bacterium | reverse complement strand
CCTTTTGATAGGAGACGGTTTGAGCAGAAAGACAGGTAAACATTCTTTCAAAGTCGGTTATGGGGATATTTTTAAATAAGGGATTGGACTGTGCAATTTTGTATATTTTTTTCATAAACCCTCTTTTTGTTGTAAAAACAACAGACTTGTTGGATATAGTTTACTATACTGGGGGTAACAAAGCAAGTTTAAAAATCAAAAGGAGGCAAAAAGAATGTCTATGTTTTGTTTTCAGTGCGAACAAACAGCCAAAGGCACCGGGTGTACAGTAAACGGTGTTTGTGGCAAAAAGGCGGACACTGCCAATCTGCAGGATACCCTGACCGGTAAGCTGATTGCCCTGGCCACTGCGGCCCGACAAAGCCCCACCCAGCAAACCGATAAGCTGCTGATTGATGGGCTGTTTACCACTGTGACCAATGTAAGCTTTCACAATGAAACCTTGACCCAGCTCTGCCATGCTGTGGACAAGGAGAGAAGCAACTTTGCTCCTGTTCCCGAAATGGATATGCAAACCCTGTGGACAGATAATGAGGATATCCGTTCCTTAAAATCTTTGGTGCTGTTTGGGTTGCGGGGGATGGCGGCCTATGCCCACCACGCCTATGTGCTGGGATACACAGATCCCAATGTCAACGGCTTTTTTTACCGAGGACTTGCAGCTGTTTCTCAGCAGCTTTCTCCAGAAGAGCTGTTGGATCTGACCATGGAGCTTGGCAAGGTAAACCTTGCCTGTATGGAGCTTTTGGACAGCGCCAATACCGGTACTTACGGCACACCCCAGCCCACAAAGGTCACCTGCACCATCGAGAGTGGCCCGTTTATTGTGGTATCCGGCCACGACCTCCACGATCTGAAGCTGCTTCTGGAGCAAACCCAGGGCAAAGGGGTGAATATCTACACCCACAGCGAAATGCTGCCGGCACACGGTTACCCTGAGCTGAAAAAATACCCACACCTTAAAGGAAACTTTGGCACTGCATGGCAGGCACAGCAAAGGGAATTTGATGCCATACCCGCTCCCATTTTGTTCACCACCAACTGCCTCATGCCTGTAGGGGCCAGTTATGCCGACAGGGTGTTTACCACCTCGGTGGTGTCTTATCCGGAAATGAAACACATTGGGGAGGACAAAGAGTTTGCCCCGGTGATTCAAAAAGCTTTGGAGCTGGGAGGATATTCCCAGCAAAGAAAGATGACGGGTATCAACGGCGGCGACACCTTGACCACAGGATTTGCCCACGGCACTGTATTGTCGGTGGCAGACAAGGTAATTGATGCAGTAAAAGCCGGGGCAATCAAGCAGTTCTTTTTGGTTGGCGGATGCGATGGAGCCAGTACCGGCAGAAACTACTACACCGAGTTTGTCAAACAAACCCCCAAGGATTCGGTTGTGTTAACCCTTGCCTGTGGCAAATACCGGTTTAATGACCTGGATATGGGGGAGATTGGCGGACTGCCTCGGATTATGGATATGGGGCAATGCAACGATGCCTACAGTGCTATTAAAGTGGCTGTGGCGCTCGCCAAGGCCTTTGATTGCTCGGTGAACCGGCTGCCCTTAACCTTAGTGCTGTCCTGGTATGAACAAAAGGCGGTTTGTATTTTGTTAACCCTGTTGGCATTGGGGATAGAGAATATATACATTGGACCCACCCTGCCGGCATTTCTTTCCCCCAATATTGTAAATGCCTTGGTGGAAAAGTTTGGTCTTACACCTATTTCTACCCCGGAAGCGGATCTGAAAAAAATACTGGGGCAAACAATATAGAAAAATAGATCCATATTCAGCGCACAAAAGCAAACTGTCAGTTGTTGACAGTTTGCTTTTGTGTTATACTGTTTATATGGTTGACTTAGGCATTTCACTTTGCCACAATGGGTGGCAGCAAGGTTGATTTACCATACACATAGGGGAAAGAATATGCAGATAAAAGTACTTGCCCAGGAGTTTTCTATATGTAAGCTACAGGATTGGAGCCAAATTCCCTTTGGGGATGAGTTTGTTTTTGTAGGCAAAACCGATGATGAGCTTTCGGTGGTTTGTTATTCAGAATCTGTGCCCCAAGAGTGCATATCCTTGGATAAGGGATGGAATGCGCTGAAGATTCAGGGAATGCTGGATTTTTCCATGGTAGGGGTGCTTTCTAAGCTATCGACCATATTGGCGCAGGAAGAGATCAGTGTTTTTGTGGTTTCTACCTTTAACACAGATTATATTTTGGTTAAACAAGAGCGGTTGATGGCGGCGATACAAGCACTAAAGAGCAAGGGGTATTCCTTTATTGAAGAAAAATAACAACTAAAAAATTGCAGGTGTACCTGTAAATATTTATTGACAATTTTGTTCACCCGTACTATTATAAATGTGATTGTTTAGAAATATTCTTGTAGTTAAGCCGACAGAATATGCAAGCCCATTTACAGTAGAACAGGCGAGAAGGGTATTGCTGTTTCGTCTTGCACAGATTATATATATGCTGGATTTGACATCGGTAGAGGGACGCATTTGTAAAGATACCTTTATATTTAGGGTTCATCTGGGAATGCAGCGTGAGGGAGTGCGGTAATTGAAGTTTAGTTTCAAAAATATTCTTTATATTGCAGGTGCTGCAGCATATGTTTTTTTTGGCATTTATGCTATCAACATGCTGACCAATTTAATGACAAGAGAATATTTTCAGCTGTTGGCCACCAAGGCATCGGACATTGCCAAAATAGCAGCGCGCAGCTATACTATCACCGATAAAGAAGTGGAAGAACTAAAAGCACTGGAATTTGAAGAGGTATTGGAGCACCCAGCCAATCAGCGGCTGGAAAGGTTGTTTGTGGATAGCAATTTTAGCGAAGATTTTGAATATGCATATATCATGGTCAAGCTTGAGGAGGACCAGATTAAATATTACGTAGACGAAAGCAATGCGGATTATTATGAGGCAGAGGTTGGCACACCCCTGAATCTGCTGTGGCTGGCGGATGTTATTATAAACCGGGACGAACAGGCAAAGGTGGATGCCATTGCTGACTATTACAAGGACCTGAACCGATACTCATATTTTAGGCAGAGGGAATCTCAAGCATACGAAGCACGGGAAAGCACCGTGCTTATTACAATAGATGAATACGGCGATGCATTTACCGGAATGGTGCCTGTCTTTTCTGTGGAGAACAACTTTGTGGGTATGATGGGTGTGGATATTTACTATGCCCAGTTTGAAAAGCAAACTGATAATATTCGGGTAGCCTTTACCGTGATATTTTTGTTGCCCACCATTATATTGACCTCTGCGTATTTGATCATGTATATTAAAAAGCACAAGTACGGCAATACAGAGGCCAATACAGATTCTCTCACCGGTTTATTCAACCGCCGATATTTAAACAACCACCTGCCAAGGCTGGTGAAGGAGCATCACCAAAAGCAGAGCTATCTATCGGTAATAATGATAGACATTGATTACTTTAAGAGCTATAACGATCATTATGGACACCAAAAAGGAGACGAGGTGCTCATAGAAATTGCAAGGGCCATTGGTTCGGTACTCAGGCAGAATACCGATATTGTGTGCAGATATGGCGGCGAAGAAATTCTTGTGATTTTGCCCAACACCGACCTGGCAGGAGCCAGCTATGTGGCGCAAAAGATCAAAACCGCTATTGACAATCTGGCTCTTTCACACGACTTTAGCGGTGTGGCCAAACAGGTTACGGTATCCCAGGGGATTTATTCCACTGTTCCTGCTGCTACAGGCAAAGAAATTGAGCTGCAGTTTATCGGCAATGCAGACAAGGCGCTGTATCAGGCCAAGGCCAGCGGCAGAGACACCTATACCATTTTTGATGTTTAAAGGCCAACTAAGAACCGCAAAGCAAGGATGCTAAACCCGTTGCTTTTTTAGAGGGTTTATTGCATAATAAAGGTGTATTCCTCCTCTGACAATGTGGGCAAATCCCCAAAACATTGGAAAAGGAGAGTTCGCGTATGTACCGTGTCAGTGTTATGTATCCCTATGATGTGGATAGAACCTTTGATCTAGACTATTACTGCAAGGTTCACATGCCTATGGTAGAGCGGCTGGTGGGCAAAGAGATTCTAAAGCGATGGAGCGTGGAAAAGGGTGTCGGCGTAGGAGGGAAACCTCCGGTATACAGCGCTGTTGGTGTGCTGTTTGTGGAATCCCTTGAGGGGTTTACCCAAGCCTTTGACAAACATGCCCTGGAGCTTGCCAGAGATGTGCCCAACTTTGCCCAGATTGCGCCTATCGCTGTGTTTACCGAAATCGTGGTCTAAACTTGGGTTGTATTTTCATCTAAACCAGCAAGTACATACAGGCAAAAAAGCGGCCCGGATACGAACGGGCAGCTTTTTTTGTGCGCTATTTTATAGAGAAACTGTTTTGTTTTGGTATAGTTCCTGTTGGCCTTGATGAAAAGAACCATATTCGGTTGGGTTGTTTTATGAATTTTAGGGAAAAATAAAGTGAAGATTGATTAATTTGGAGAAAAACAATATAATAAGTAGGAAACTATAGTATTTTGTGGCAAACTGCTGCAAAGCATGGAAAGGTAGGTGACCGAGATGGATCCGCTCCCAGATAGTAGCGGTAGAACGATCTTAAGGGGGAACCATTTTCGTTCACCGAGAATTGTTCTCCTGTAAAAAAGGAGGATGAATGCCATGGAAGAGGTGCGCGTAGAAGAAACTTTGGCACATTTT
>CAYNCW010000249.1:0-4725 GCA_964395635.1 uncultured Oscillospiraceae bacterium | reverse complement strand
AGAAGTGTGGAAATTGAATGGATTGTGCCGCTGTCCGCAAGTGGGCAGAAAGATAGGGGGGAAACGGCTTATGTCGGATAGGAACTGCCGGGTAGCAATTTATTGTCGCTTGGCCCAATAGGATGGTTTTGCTCCATAACTGGATGAAGCAGGTGCAGGCGAAGAACATCGCGGTGGTATCGATGCAAGAAAATATTTACAGTGATTATCTGAATCAAATTGGGAAATCTTAAACGAAATGGTGTAGAATATTGGTGTAAAAACAAAGAATCAAGCCCGCGCTATTTTTAGCGCGGGCTTGACATTTGGGTGGTGCACCTTCAGGGACTCGAACCCGGGGCCCGCTGATTAAGAGTCAGCTGCTCTACCAACTGAGCTAAAGGTGCATATTCACAAGTTGCCTTGTGCTTTTGCTGGTCTACATGGGCATTGCATTACCATTGATTCCCATCAAAAATCGACCTCTATTAATATACACGGAATTGACGCAAATGTCAAGGCAGATAAAACATTCATTCTATCAATCAAAAGTCACCCATATTTCCCCGTTTCGGTTGCTATACTCATTGGGGTGATAATTCATACTCTGCATCCGCACAATGGCCTCCTGGTTGGACACCCATTCCACCTCTATCAACCTCCCCTCATGAGTTGACCACAAGTCGTGGTAAGACAGCTCACCGTTGTCCTGTTCCCGGTAGAAAATGCCATGCAATGGATACGCATGCACGGTGGCATCGATAAACCCTCCCTCTATCACCAAAACCCGATTCTCCCCATTGGGTGAAGCATAGACATACTGGGCAGCATTGCCGATTCTGAGTAGAAATGCACCATAGAAAAAGACATTGACAAAAACGAGAGACAAAAGCCCGCACACTAGTAACAGGATGATGCCCCGCACAATTTTGTTTTTGATGAGCGCCTGCAAGGCTCTAACCCAAAACACACCTGCCGAAACAAGGAAAGCCAGCAGCGCCGCCACATAGGGCGCATGGTTCATGAGAAACCAACCGCTGCACGCCAGGAAAAGCAGCACGAGACAGAGCAGCAAAAAAAACACATGAATGCATAAAGAGACGGTTCGGCTTCGGTTAAAAAAAGATTTCACGCATTCATTCCTCCAGCCTTTCTTTCATGGCTGCCCGGCCAGAGAGGCTGCTATCTTCTCTCTGGCATATAACAAAAAGCCCGAACCATTCCTTTCTAAAAGGCAGTTCGAACTTCTTGTATGTGGTGACCCCTAGGAGAATCGAACTCCTGTTTACGGCGTGAGAGGCCGTCGTCTTGACCGCTTGACCAAGGGGCCATAAAAAAAACTTGCTTAATTATAATAGCATAAAAGCGGATGTCTGGCAAGGCTTAATTCTTACAAATAATACAAAAATGGATGGCAAAATGCTTGTTTGGGCAATTGAATGAGCCGAATTCGCTACCTACTGTGGCTTTAGGTCCTCTCAAGTGTTCAGCTGCTTTTCAAAAGCTGCATCAAATGGAAAAAATACCACCCGGCCTTCGGCGGCCGGATGGTATCGCTTTTCCTTTGTGCCAAGCATACAAACACAATTTCTCTCAGTCATCCACTTGAATGTGGTTCTCTTCAAACGCCTTCAGCAGCAGTTCCATATCGCTGGGAATAGAGATTGGCTCACCACAGGCGGCAATGGCATTGGCCACATCCTTTAGCCCGTTGCCCGTAACCACCGAGACCACCGTGGCCGTGGGTCCTATTTTACCCGCTTCACAAAGCTTTTTAAGCCCTGCTGCACCCGTTACACCCGCAGGCTCACCAAAAACACCACAGGTGCTGCCCAGCAGTTTTTGTGCGGCCATAATTTCCCCGTCGGAGACATTCACAACCACCCCACCCGATTCCCGTATGGCCAAGAGGGCTTTATCCGCATTGCGAGGTACCCCCACAGCAATGGAATCCGCTATGGTATTTTCCTCCATAGGCTGCCATTCCTCGCCGCTTTCTATCGCACGGTTTATGGGGCAGCACCCCTCGGCCTGCACCGAGATGAGGCGGGGCAGTTTATCAATAAAGCCGATTGCTTTCAGGTCTTTCAGGCCCTTCCACAGGCCCGCAATGGTGCAGCCATCCCCCACCGAAATAGCGATATAGTCCGGCACCTGCCAGGCCAGTTGCTCCATAATCTCAAGGCCCACGGTCTTTTTGCCCTCGGAGAGGTAGGGGTTGATGGCCGCGTTGCGGTTGTACCAGCCCCATTTATCAATGGCCGCCTTGGAGAGTTCAAAGGTGTCCTCATAGCTGCCCTGTACCGAAATAACCGTGGCGCCGAATGTCATAAGTTGGGCAACCTTACCTTTGGGCGCACGTGAAGGCACAAAAATAAAGGTTTTGATGCCTGCTGCGGCTGCGTTTCCGGCCAGTGAAGAAGCCGCGTTACCCGTAGAGGAGCAGGCAATCACCTCAGCCATCGCCTCTTTCGCTTTAGCCACTGCCATGGCACTGGCGCGGTCTTTTAGGCTGGCTGTGGGGTTTATCCCATCATCCTTCACGTACAGCTTAGCAATACCCAGCTTTGCCGCAAGGGTGGGCGCAAAATATAAAGGACTCCAGCCCACGCGCAGGGGGCTGGGGGCCGTATCCTCCTCAACGGGAAGTAGTTCCCTGTAGCGCCACATGGAATTATCCTGCCTTGCTGCAAGCTTTTCCTTTGTAAAGTTGGATTTGATATACTCATAGTCATAGATAATATCGAGTATGCCCCCACAACTACAATTGGTGAGGTTTGGAACCGCCTCATACTCTTTACCGCAGCGAACACATTTCCCAAACTTTACGTTACGCACGTTTTTTCCTCCTTTGGTATCCCACAAAATACAATTTTAAAACAGCATAATAACTAGCATATTATTTTTTAGCATACCATACAAACAGTTGCCTTGGCAAGAACAGGCTCTCTACTACTTGCTCGGTTTGGCCCATACCCCTCTATATTTTAGTACGTAAAGCCCCCCCAGTGCCAACATGGTACAAAACACCGGATAGCAGGCCGATAAATAAGGGAGATTATTGAAAGTATTAAAAGCCGACCCCACCTGTACATAGGCCAACATGGCAAATCGCAACAGAGTTAAACACAATAAGCTAAAGGGTACTAAAAAATCAGCCCAAAGCCGCAGTGGGGGTGCCTTTCGGCGCAACGCAAGTACCGTGGTTCCCACCACCGAAAAAAGAAACAAAACAAACAACACTGGCAAAAGAATTTTATAAAATGTTACGATCCCTCTGAGGATCCCCTGACCCCAGGCATCCCAGGAATTCTGCCTTTGCTGAACTGTCACAACCTCTCCATCAGAGTACTGAAGATTTGTATGGAGTTGTTCATGGGTAAATTCCTCATAGTGCTGAATGATAGCCGCCTCGTTGGTGGCTGGTTCCGGTGGTGGCACCGGATCTATACCCGAACAGCTTAACAGATAAGTAAAACCAGTGAATGTTGCTTCCAGTATAGGCCATGTCATCCAGTTATAAAACTTAGGGGAAATTCCAATTCCCTTTGTATCGGTTTTTAGCCTCCCATCAGACACCGCTTGATTGATTTCTGCCGCCATCCTCTCATAGAACTGATTCGCGCTATTCGAGTCCTCATAATAACCTGCGGAGTCCACTGCTGTGCGAAGTGCAAAGGTAAAATACCCTGTGCCATACCAATCATCTGTCATTACATACTGTAAAAAATCTGCCACTTCCACAAAGGCAGGGCTTACTTCCCGAAGTAGCTGCTGCTTCTTCTGGGTCATAACCACCTTGGGGTTTTCCCCCTCCCCCGTGTCGATGCTATATATTGCCTGGAATGCCCTGGCAAATGAACCCGAATTAAAATCTTCTGCCACATAGGTACCATAATACGCCCCGTTCAAAAGAAGAACCGGTGTAGTACAAACGCCCCAGCCCAATAGGGCCGCCAAGGGAAGGCAGAGCGCCTGATACCACTTTTTATGCTTGCCATTTTTTGTGTTGTGCAAAATCCACACAACTACGCAGACCACAAGGCAGGCCACCAGATAAACAATAAGCCACTGGCTATCCTCCCTGTAAAGGCAGGCAAAAGCCAGTGTGAATCCAGCAAATCCGGCCCAAGGCAGCGCTTTTCTTAGAGAGGAGACCCGTACAAAAAAGCCGATGGTACAACTGATAAAAAATAGTGCAATGATGTAGGAGCCCATGTCTCTATATAGGCGAACCAACTGTGCGGAAAACGCCACAGGACAAAATAGTATGAACAAATAGGCCGCCATACCAATCCATCTATTTTTTAGCCAAGGAACAATAGCCCCTATAAATACCATACAAGAACATACATACAGAATGTGAAATCCCAAACTATAAGGGATATGCAGAATACTAATGAACGCAGCCAATAGGGGAAAACCTACCCCTTTGGCCAAAGTCATCGAGTAATACTCTCCCAGCCAATTTCCCTGCACAATAGAAATGGCCTTATCATACATCATTGTGTCATCATAGCCAGAACCATGAATATATATTACACCCATACTTCTGCTAAGCATCAAGCGAAATACACTAGCAAGAACGCAAATGAATAAAACTAGCCAATTTCGCTTTACAAACTCTGCTATTTTTGAAGTGAGTGTTTTTATCCCTATCATAGCATCTCCCGTGCACTGTCTAAAAAATAAAAAAGAGCCGGCACCTACCTATCTTCCCAGGTCGTCACCAACCAAGTATTTTCG
>CAYNCW010000248.1:0-4752 GCA_964395635.1 uncultured Oscillospiraceae bacterium | reverse complement strand
GTTTAAAAATGCCAACCCATCCCGAACACCACAGCACATATCCTGCCCTGAGGTAGCACCTACCAGCAGAAGATTTGCTGCGGCTGAGTGAACCTCTTGGGTTGCACCCCTTCCACAGGCATGGATTAGCTTAGCTAGGGATATGCGGCAACATCCTGAGGCCGCATAAGTGAGCATCCATTTTCCTACCATGGTGGTGTTTTCCCGGCAAACAGCAATAGCATTGCACAAAGCCTTTGGTATCGCTGCATCATTTCCTAGGAAATACTGTAAGGTCAGTAGCATTCCCACCAGATAATCATCCCCACTGGGGGTAAGGCCCAGCCCAAAGCCCACCAGCTTTTGCACAGGATATAAAAGCTCGGTGGTGTCCAGCCCAAACAGTAAATCCCTCATGCGCTTTTGCAGCTCTATCCAAGCGATTTGCTCAAAAGTATGGTCAGTATCCTTAGGTCTGTTTTGCTCTAACAATCCATTTACTACACAAAAGGAATGGGATATCGCTTGTTGGGAATAAAAAAAACCTTCCAGTGGCAAATAACCACTGTGCAGCATCTCGTTATCCGAAAGCGCAACCCTGACCTGGCCAAAAGAGATAGTTTGGGAGGTACTATACATAGGCAAGTCAGGGGTGCACAGTTCCCGCAAGGGAATCGGTTCCAATAAAACAACTGAATAAGGTACACAGTCGTCGGTTGGGTTTTGTATGGTGAGCAGCAGGTTGCCACAATCAATGTTTACACTGTTGGCAAATACACTGTGGACCACACCTGTATGCAAATTTGCTAGGTTGTTTTTCAGCAATGCTTCAGCAATACCAGTGATCTGTGTAAACACGCTCTCCCCTGCCCTCCGATAGTGGCTAAATTTTAGTGATCGGACAGTGCATCCGGCTCAGGAATATTGTCCTGTTTGCGGTAAATATTCATAAACAGCAGCACCACGGCCATGCCAACATAGCCCAGGGCAGCCAAGGGGGAGGCGTTGATGCCAAAGGAAGGTGCATGGATGATACCGAAGAAGGACAACACCGCTGCAATTCCGCAGTATACAGCTGCTTTGGTGTAGAGTTTATCAATGGTAAAGATAACAATGGTAGAGAGCAGCATAGCAATGATAATATCGCCTTGGCCCAGCATAGCCCAGCCTTTAAAGGGTACACCGTTGCTGGAAAGCAGTGCATTGCCAATAGCAACTACACCTTCGCCCCCAGTTTCACTGATAGCTACGCTTACACCAGCGCCGGCTTGGACTAATGCTGCGTTAACAGCACCAATAACCGAGTTGATTTTCAGCGCCAAGAAGCTTCCCACAAAGGGAATAAAGGCAAGAATAACCGCGGGCATATGGCGTTTTTTTGCTGTGGAAAAGGCTTGTGTGCCGATAACCATTCCGATATACACCAGAATTGGCAGCAGTGCAGCCAGAGGAATAACTGCGGATACCAGCTTCAGCAGTCCTGTAAAAGAAAGCACCAGAATACCGATACCGGTGAGGAAGGAGTAGCCAACACGGGCACCGGCAGCCTTCCATCCGGGATGTCCAATATAGATGATGGTGGGGAATACATTGCCGATAAAGGCGCTTAGGATGGTGAGTATAGCGGGAACACTCATACACAAAGTGATGGGATAATGCTCCCCCGCTGCGTGTGCACTCTCCAGGTTATCAAGGCTCTCCAAGAAGTCATAGATTCCCAGTGGAATTGCTGCGGGAAGGAAGGGGGCTACCTGCTTAAAGCCAATGCTCAACAGATCCAATGTGCCGGTGGGTGCAGGGAAGCCGAATTCGCTAACCGCTGTTGTAACATTGGCAGGATTCATATACCCGGTTAACCAGGCAATGATGGTACCCACCAAAATGGCAAAGGCACCAGCGGGAATACCAAAAGGCAACCGCTTGTGGGACAACCAGCCCACCATCAAAATAATAAAGCAGATAAGGCCCACATAGGGTACGGTATATACTTCACCGATGGGGTTACCAGAGATAAAGGTCAAAGCAAAACCGGCCAAAGCACCCAGCATAGCAGAGCTGGGAATATGCTTTTTCAAAAAGGAACCCATAAAGGCACCGGCCAGCATAATAATACCCTGAACCAGGTTCCATACAATACCGGTTGCCCAGGCAACAGTCCAGTCGCCGATGGTGATATAGATAGGCAGCATAACCCCCAGTGCCACAGCAAAATAGTGGGGTACGCTAAGACCATAGGGCATAGCGGTTACATCGCCGCGGTTTTCCTGCACCGACAGTTTCCGGGCCAGATACCCCAGTATAAAGTTGCCCAGTGCAATGCACAATGCTGCGGCGGGAACAATTTTACCGAATACAATGTCGCCGGGCATAGCAATTGCCCCGGCCAACAAGCCGATAGCTGTCAAAAAGTTGGTAAGGGAGTTGGAGAACAATCCAAAAAACCCGTTTAAGTCACCAGCCACCCAATAGGGTGTGCCTCTCACTGCCTTCTCAGACATACAAACACCTCACAAAATTCAGTTAAATTACAAACCCAGAGACTTGATCACCTTATCTGAGGTGGAAGCCCATCCAAAGATACCACCCTGTTGATGAATGTTCTTCACTGCAGCTTCATGGTCGGCAGGATCAAATGCTGCGGAGCAGTCGGAAAGGATCATGCAGTCAAACCCTCTG
This sequence comes from uncultured Oscillospiraceae bacterium, assembly GCA_964395635.1. Lineage (GTDB taxonomy): Bacteria > Bacillota > Clostridia > Oscillospirales > Ruminococcaceae > WRAV01. Next base: position 2,097 of record CAYNCW010000248.1, on the reverse strand, counting down.
TCGTTGGCGGAACGGATGGTGGTGCTTACACACACATGGGTGGTCACGCCACAAACAATAAGCTTTTCAATGCCTTTGGTTTTTAAGATAAGCTCCAGATCGGTGGCGTAAAAAGCATCCTTACCCGGCTTGTCCACAATAATTTCGCCGTCAATGGGATATAACTCTTCCACAATGTCGTGGCCATATTCGCCGCGAACCAGAATCCGTCCCATAGGGCCTTGATCGCCGATACCTGCGCCTTGCTTTTTGCCGCGGTTCAGCTTGGCAGGTGGGCAATCGCTGAGATCTGGGCGGTGGCCTTCTCTAGTGTGGATGACCAGTATCCCCTTTTCTCTGGCAGCCTCCAGCATAGACTTTACAGTGGGGATAATACCTTTGGTCAGGGCAATGTCGTTGCCCAGCTTTTCGCCAAAGCCGCCGTGTTCGCAGAAATCTCTCTGCATATCAATGATAACCAAAGCGGTATTCTCGATGGAAAATTCGTATTCATAGGGCAGTGCGGGAACGGTATAGTTTTTCATAACAAACTCCTCCATTTATACTTATGATATTTGTTCATCCTGCTGGGGCTCTTGTTTTCCAAAACGAAGAGCTACCCAGGATATTGCGCCAATTAACAGGTAACCGGCCACTACTTCAAACGACTGCACAATGCCAACACTGGGCTCGTGAATTACCCCAAAGAAGGAAAGTACCGCCGCTATAAGACAAAGAATAAGAATTTGGCTGCGCTTGCGCTCTAACATAAACACAAGCAGAGATCCCCAGATAACGCCTATAATAATTGCCCCGCTGCCTGCAACCTCGAACCCCCGGTAGTAGATACCACTTGCCTGAAATGCTTCCGGGGCAATATCCGATACCATGACACCGGCAGTTGATGCAGCGTTGCCTATAAGGCCTTTACCCCAATCTGCCAGCCAGGGCAACAGCGAAAGAATTACCGCTGGGAAATGCTTTTTGGGAATATGCTCAAAGGCTTGTGAGCCGATGAGCATACCGATATAGATGAGAATGGGCAGCAGCGCCACCACTGGAATCACATTGATGAGAACCGAAACAAGACCAAACATAGTAACCAGCAAAACACCGATACCTGTCATCCAGCTATACCCCAGCTTTGCGCCGATGCTTTTCCAGCCGGGATGCCCGATATAAACTGCTGTAGGCACTGGGCTACCGAACATAGCGCCAATCATACTGGTTACGCCATCTGCCAACAGGATCTGGGTGGTGTTGTATCTGTCCCCAGCAACAGCCGCGCTTTCTAGGTTGTCGATGCTTTCCATAAAGTTGTAAATTCCCATAGGGATGGCCGCCATTAAAAAGGGAGTGGCTTCCCGCATACCGGTTAACACATCCATAGCTGCCGGTATAGGCGGGTAAAAACCCATGGTAGAGATGGATTCTATCAGGGGGGCCGGGCTCATATAGCCGGATATCCATCCCAAAATGGTGCCGCATACAATGGCCATCAACCCTGCCGGAAGCCCAAAGGGCATTTTGATCTTGGCAACAAAGCCCAATAAAATAACTGCAAAACTTGCAAAGGAGATATAGGCAATTTCCCAGCTTTGCAGCGCACCATTGGTCATAATAAAGGTGATGGAAACACCAGCTAAAGAACCCAACAGCGCTGCCCGGGGAATTGCCCTTTGAATGAATTTGCCCAAAAATGCGCCACAGGCTTCTACCGCACCTTCAATAAAGCACCATGCCAAACCCGCTTGCCATGCAAGAACAGGATTCCCTGTGCGGATATTGACCGGGAGAACTATCATATAAATAATCAGGAACATATGTGGAACACTGATTCCTGACGGCAAAGCGGTAACTGTGTCCCGCTTTTCTTTTTTCGCCAGCTTATAGGCACTGTAAAAGTAAAACATTGAGGCTAAGAAAACTCCCAATCCAACCCCCGGCAGTATTCTGCCGAACACAAGCTCTTTGGGTAGCTTTACAGTAAACAACAAAAGCCCTGTAAGCACCAGCAGATTGGTGATGTTGTTGGTAAACAATCCAAAAAACCCGTCCCAATCTGATTTCTGATAAATTGTTACGTCACGTAATTTCATTACGGCCCTCCCTCTTACA
>CAYNCW010000247.1:0-4762 GCA_964395635.1 uncultured Oscillospiraceae bacterium | reverse complement strand
AGGGTTCTGCCTCATGGAGCGCGCCGCAGATATTGTCTTTCATTCGATCCAGCAGTGTGCAGAGTGTCTCCAGCTCCGGTTGGGTAAAGCCGGTGGTCATATAGGCAACACTTTCTTCAGCGCATTGCTGGATAATGGGCAGTACATCCTGGGCCTTTTGGGTGGGGTGCAAAAAATAGGCGCGCTTGTCCGCCGGGTTTATTTGGCGGGATAGAAACTGGCAGTCTTCCAGCTGGGCAATGGATCGGGCAATGGTGCTTTTGTTTACCCGCAGCTTTTCAGCCAGCTTATCCTGACCGATGCCTGGGTGGCGGCATAGGGTGATAAGTATGGGATACTGGCCAAACCCAATACTGTAGGGTTCCAGCTGCCTGGCCATATAGGATTGGTGGGTTCTGGCAAGTATGGAAATGTGCCGGCCGATACTCTGTTGAAATGGCATAGGTATCCCCCTTTTGCATTGGATATAGTATTTCAGCGAAGACTGAATTTAGGAAGCTGCACAGATGGCAGAGGATTTCTCCAGGGTGATGCCTTCTAGTGAATTCCCGTTTTACATTTGCCGGATAATAGTTACAAAACAAAATTTGGTTGCCTATACAACAGTTGCGTACGCAACTAATTATAGGGGGTTTTGGGATTGGTGTCAAGAAGATTTTCTTATACTATAAGCAAAAGAAGCAAACAGATAGGAAGAGAATTCCTACTATTTTGCCCAATAAAATCCCATTTTTGAATTGTAAACAGTAATTAGAAAAAACAGAATGAAAGTTTATGAGAATTATTTGTAAAATCTATTGAAATTACGCCTTTTTTTGTTATAATCTAAGCTACACCCGGACGCTGAAAAATCACGCTGGGGAGCTTATAAAAGAAAGGGCCGTGATGTTAGGGTTGAACGAAAAGATAACTCTATACGGGTTCAATAATCTTACCAAGACATTGAGCTTCAATATCTACGACATTTGCTATGCAAAAACCGAACGGGAAAAAAGGGATTACATTGCCTATATTGATGAGGAGTATAACTCGGAGCGCCTGACCAAAATACTGTGTGAAGTATCGGATATGATTGGCGCACATGTACTCAATATTTCAAAACAAGATTATGATCCCCAAGGTGCCAGTGTAACCATACTGATATCTGAGGAACCCCTGATGGAAACAATAGCGGGAAAAAAAGACAGTGTGGTGGGGCATTTGGACAAAAGCCATCTGACCGTGCATACCTATCCGGAGTTTCACCCGGAAAACGATGTATCCTCTTTTCGGGTGGACATCGAGGTTTCAACCTGCGGGCAGATTACCCCGTTGAGTGCTTTGAATTATCTCATCGGTTGTTTTGATTCGGACATTATCAATGTAGATTACCGTATTCGAGGGTTCACCCGAGACATGAGCGGAAAAAAATGCTACAAGGATCACGATATCAATTCTATTCAAAATTATATCGACGCCAAGACCTTGGCCGGATACGACGCCATCGACGTGAATGTTTACCAGTCCAATATATTCCATACAAAGATGCTGATTAAAGAGATTGAGCTGGCAAACTATCTGTTCCATGTAGACCCCTATGAGCTGCCTCCCCATGAGCGGTTGGAGATTAAAAACAAACTTTACCGGGAAATGACCGAAATTTATTACGGCACCAACCTGTACTCCTAAAGGGATGGGGAAGATGGTGCAGAATCAACAAAAAGCGCCTATTTATACAGCGCTTAAACAGTATAAAGCAAAGCGCATTGTCCCTTTCGACGTGCCTGGTCACAAGCAGGGAAGGGGCAATGCGCCCTTGCGCGATTTTTTAGGAGCAGACGCACTGGCGGTGGATGTAAATTCCATGAAGCCACTGGACAACCTCTGCCACCCCACCTCGGTAATTAAAGAGGCGGAGGAGCTGGCGGCAGATGCCTTTGGTGCTAGCCGTGCCTTTTTTATGGTAGGAGGAACCACCAGCAGTGTGCAGGCTATGATTTTATCTGCCTGCCGCAGTGGAGATAAGCTGATATTGCCCCGCAATGTCCACCGTTCGGCAATCAATGCCCTGGTGCTTGGGGGGATACATCCGGTGTATGTTAGCCCCGGCATTCATGGAAGATTGGGCATCTCTTTGGGGATGGATACAGAGGACGTTATAGCCGCTATGGATGCACATCCCGATGCAGCAGCGGTGTTTGTCAACAATCCCACCTATTACGGTGTTTGCACCCACCTAAAGAGAATAGTAGAGGAAGCCCACCGCCGGGGGATGCTGGTTTTAGTGGATGAAGCCCACGGCACCCATTTCTATTTTGGGGAGGGACTTCCTTGTTCCGCTATGGCGGCAGGGGCGGATATGGCGGCGGTAAGTGTCCACAAAACCGGTGGATCGCTGACCCAAAGCTCTATCTTGCTGCTGGGGCCACGGGTGGATAGCCTGTATGTCCACTCCATCATCAACCTGACCCAGACCACCAGCGGGTCCTACTTGCTGCTATCTTCTTTGGATATTGCCAGAAGGAATCTGGCTTTGTCTGGAAAGGAAACCTTTGCCCATGTCACCGCTCTGGCGGAATATGCCCGCCGGGAGATTGGGGCGCTGGGGGGCTATTATGCCTTTTCCAAAGAGATTATTAATGGCAAGGATATCTTTGATTTTGATATAACAAAACTGAGTGTACACACACTGGAGCTGGGGCTTGCAGGGGTAGAGGTTTACGACCTGCTGCGGGATAGCTACGATATTCAGATTGAGTTTGGGGATATTGGAAATATCTTGGCGGTTATTTCGGTGGGGGATACCCATTATTCCATCGAACGACTGGTATCGGCCCTTGCAGAGATTGGGCGGCGATACCAAAAGGACAAGGCCGGACTGTTTGACCACGAGTATATTAACCCACTGGTGGAGCTATCCCCCAGGGAGGCCTTTTATGCATCATCCAAGGCGGTGTCCTTACAGCAGAGCTTGGGGGAGATTAGCGGGGAATTTGTGATGTGTTACCCACCGGGCATACCGGTGCTGGCTCCAGGGGAACGGATTACCCGGGAGATTTTGGAGTATATTGCATATGCCAAGGAAAAGGGCTGCCTTTTGATGGGTGCCCGGAATCTGGACGGGGGAGAATTGCAGATAGTCGCCCGGTAGCAGGCAAAAAATTGTAGGGGCGAACTGTGCTGGTCCATTAAGCTGTGATTGTCTGTAAATAGGCAGAAAAAGGTCACGAGCTCGGACCACCGAAGGTCGCCCCTACAGATGGTTTAATCAAAAGGAAACGACTAGAAACGAGGTATATAGAGATGGAATTATGGTACACTGAACAACACACCGACCATGTGCGGTTTTCTATTCGGGTAAAGGAGCAGCTTTATCACGCCCAAAGCCCATTTCAACAGATAGATTTTTTTGATTCGGAAGAATTCGGCCGCTTTTTTGCGCTGGATGGTTTAATGATGCTCACCGAGAAGGATGAGTTTATCTACCACGATATGATTGTGCACATCCCCATGGCCACCAATCCCAATATACGCAAGGTGCTGGTTATCGGCGGGGGGGATGGGGGTACTGTCCGGGAGCTGTGCCGGTATCCTGGTGTTGAACATATCGACCTGGTGGAGATTGACCAAATGGTGGTGGATGCCAGCAGGGAATATCTGCCTTTTACCGCCTGCTGTTTGGAGGATCCCAGGGTGAAGGTTTACTATGAGGACGGCCTTAAATTTATCCGTTCCCGGGAAGAGGAATATGATCTGATTATCGTGGATTCCACCGATCCCTTTGGACCGGGGGAAGGGCTTTTTACCAAAGAATTTTACGGCAACTGCCAGCGTGCACTAACCCACGACGGCATCTTGGTAAACCAGCACGAAAGCCCCTATTACGACCACTACGCCAACAGCATGAAGCGTGCACACCGCAGAATCAAGGAGTTTTTCCCCATTTGCAGGGTGTATCAGGCCCATATCCCCACCTATCCTTCTGGGCATTGGCTGTTTGGGTTTGCCTCCAAAACCTTTGACCCCACATCCGGCCAAGGGCTGGCGGCCTGGGAGGAGCTGGGAATCAAGACCCGGTACTACAACACCAAGCTCCACACCGCCTGTTTTGTGTTGCCCACCTATGTCCAGGAGCAGCTGGAGGGGGCAGAGGATGCATAAAAATGTGAGCACTTTTTTGGGGTGCGACAGCAGCTACCAGGATGCAGAAACAGTTTTGTTTGGCGCACCCTTTGACGGCACCGCCTGTTTTCGGCCCGGCACCCGATTTGGCCCCAATGCCATCCGTCAGGAATCCTTTGGGGTGGAAAGCTACAGTATGTATCAGGACAAGGATTTGTGCGATATTGCTGTTTTTGATGCTGGGGACCTGGAATTTCCTTTTGGGAATCCTCAAAAAGTATTGTTTGAAATTGAAAGCATGACCGAGAAAATTATCACTGACGGCAAGCGCCCTGCCATGCTGGGCGGGGAACACCTGGTGACTCTTGGGGCTGTTCGGGCCATGCTACGCCGGTATCCGGATCTGTGTGTGGTGCATCTGGATGCCCATGCGGATTTACGGCAGGAGTATCTGGGTGAAAGCTTGTCCCACAGCACAGTGATCCGCAGGATTTGGGACATGGTGGGAGATGGGCGGATCTTTCAGTTCGGCATCCGATCGGGCTGCAAGGATGAAGCGGAGTTTGTAAGAGAAGGCCATGTATTTCAACAGAAATTTTATTGCCAAAATTTCGCCCAGACACTGGAACCACTCCGGGGAAAACCCCTGTATATCTCTATA
>CAYNCW010000246.1:0-4767 GCA_964395635.1 uncultured Oscillospiraceae bacterium | reverse complement strand
TCAAAGTCCCGTGCAAACCGAACAGTATTGTCGATAGCTGCAAGTACTAGCCTCTCCAAAACATCCACCCGTATGTGATGTGTTTTCTCACACAGCTTATCCCGATTGTTCCCACAGGAAAAGTAATGGTTATCAGGGTTTTGGTGGGTGTATTTGTAGCGCAGGTTAGCGCCGCAATCGGAGCATTTGAGAAACCCAGCAAACATACTTTTTTCAATATGCTTGGATTTTCTGTATTTGCACTCAAAGGTTTGCTGCACCTGCTCCCATGCCTCCCGAAGAATAATAGGTTCATGCACATCCTTATGTATGTCCCAATTCTCCGGATCATTGGCAACGCTTTTTAAGTTTGTAGGATTTGGAGTAGGTTTTGAAGTTGATTACATCCCCTACATACGCTTGATTTTTAAGTATCTTGTTGATCATACCATGAGACCAGAGATATGGCTGGCGCTCAATGCGATTATTAGGGCAGTCAAACCCTTTCTTCACGGCGTAGACAGAGGGTATATCTACCTTTTCCCTGCGCAGTATCATTGCAATACCGTTAATGCTCTCCCCCTTCAGACGCATGCTGTAGATGCGCTTTACAAGCTCTACAGCATCCTCATCCACAATCCATCGTTTGCGGTTCTCGGGGTCACGCATGTACCCATAGGGGGGCTTACCGATAGGATAGCCTTGGCTGCTCTTAATCTTCTGGGATGACCGCAATTTGCGGCTGGTATCGGAAACATACATTTCATTGAAGATGTTTTTGATGGGTGCGATAAAGTCACCGGTTAAGCTTTGGGTTTTACTGTCCACGTTATCCAAAACAGCAATGAAGTGGATATCATACTGAGGAAATACATAATCGGTATATTGTCCCACCTTGATAAAGTTGCGCCCTAAGCGGGATAGGTCTTTTACGATGACCCTTTCAATTTCTCCGGATTCTATCATCCCCAGCATTTCCTGAAAGCCCTGCCGCTCAAAGGTGACACCAGATATCCCATCATCTACAAAGAAGCGGTTATGATGAAATCCTTTGGACTCAGCATAGTCTTTTAACAGGGTTTTCTGGTTATGGATACTATTGCTTTCACCGCTCTGTTCATCCTCGCGAGATAGACGGCTGTATAAGGCTGTTAGTTTAATGTTTGACTGTTTCAAAATTCTACTCCTTTCTCTCAGTCAAACAGGTGGTATTTACAGCTTTATTATACCATGCTTGACCAAATGATTCAACGCTTTAACATGTTAAATCTGCTCTACCTCTCCTCGGTTAACATCCGTCTGAATTAATCGCCCGATCTTTTCCAAAACACTTTCGTCCGCTTCGCAAAAATGTGTTGATACAAGATAGATCGTACCATTGATTTCGAAGGTTAGCTCAGAATCTGGGTTCATATCCTATAACACCTCCCGTTTTATAAAACAACAGAGGGCATAAACGCTATGTTTATGCCCTCGATCTTTCATAAAACATAAATCAGTGGTGCGTATGTGTTGTATTATCAGGATAACGGGATTATCCCTACTGCTCACCCCCAACACAGGGAATATATCATCCTGACAAATGTCAAACATGGATTACCGCCGCTAGGATTACCCATAGTCGCAGTACCCCCCTTGTAGCCGGAGTCGCTGTTAATGTCATTGCCAATAGCAATGGATGATATACTGGTTATGCGCAGATGAATCTGCGGTTTGTCAAGGTGCAGGATAGAGGGAGATAAAATACCCTCTATATACTAGGTCAAGAATTAAGGCATTTGTCATGGTGCATTTTGAAATGTTTACAAATTGTTCTTAATTTTCTCTATGACCTTCTGTATGGAAGCGTGAACATTTTGCCTTTTACAACCATCCATCTCTGCAATTTCGTCAAGCGTCATGCCATAGACAATGTGGAGTAAAAATCTATACCTTTGTCTTTGGGTACAGCTTTGGATTATAGTAGATATGTGCCGTAATTGTTCTCGAAGCATAACATAATCTTCTAGGCTTTCTGGTTCGGGCAGGGCCTCATACCGCTCTTGTGATAAATGATCAAAGTGTTTCTTATACTCTTTCAAAATCCTACTTTGGAATCGGGGTTCATCATCAAGCAGATGCTGTATTTCTTCCGATATAGTGATTGACACTTCGTTGCCAAAATCATTTTTATATCGATATGTAGACATATAAAAATCCTCCATTTTTCAGTAGTTAATTTCTGAAAAATGAAGGATTGGCGGGGAGCGGCATCTTGGTATTATCGCAATTGCTTTTAACGCAAAATTACTGATTAGGGCAAATATGAATTCAGCAAGGGAGCCCAGTAAGCTCCGCATGCACTTATGAATTACCACCAACCTCTCTATAAGTAAAAAACGACTTCCTTATACAAATATTTCTAGTATTCTACTATATTTGTATAATTATCTATGTCAATTGGTGTCGAATAAGTGCGACTAAATAATCGGCAACTCAGTATAACCGTCACATTACCTTAAAAACTTATTGGTATCTCAAACTGCTTTCCGCAGTGTGGGCAGGTGGTCTTATATACTGGAGATTCATCAGAGTTAATACTATCCTTTAGGCAGCGTAAATTTATATTCACTCTGAAATGCCATGCTATTTAAAACCTCCTAATGGTTGATGTCAGAAAAGCTTACCGCTTCTATCGGTTAAGATACCATTTGGTATTCCCATTGTGGTTTGGCAATTTCACGAAAAGATACCACGCTGTCAATCACCGATGCCAATCTTTTGGGTAATACGGAAGATGACAAATTCACCCGGTCTGACAGGGGCAATGCCAATCACGCAAATGAGACGGCCGTTGTTGATATCGTCCTGGCTCATGGTGCCCCGACTGATATCCACAAAGAACGCTTCGCTGGGAGACGAACCTGCCAACGCACCAGATCTCCAAAGCTCGGTGAGGAAGGGCTCAATCAATTTCTTGACTTTAGCCCAGAGTATCTCATCGTTGGGCTCAAAGGCCACCCAGAGGGTGTTTGCCTTAATGCTCTCTTCGACAAAGATAAACAATCTGCGAACATTCACATACTTCCAATTGGGGTCGCTGGTTGCGGTTCTCGCACCCCAGACGCGGATGCCTTGTCCCGGGAAAGCTCGGATTAAGTTAACCCCTTTAGGATTCAGAACATCCTGCTCACCTGCACCGTACTGGCAGTCTAGTCCAACGCATGCTCTAATGACCTCGTTGGCGGGAGCTTTATGTACACCGCGGGTAGTGTCTGTGCGTGCGTAGATGCCCATAACAGAGCCAGAGGAGGGAATCGCAAGATTTTGTTTAGAAAGCGGGTCAAAAACTTCTAGCCAAGGGTGGTAGAATGCGGCATAACTGGAATCAACGATCTCTCTATGCAATAAGACATCGGGAATTTCTTTGCTGTCGCGTGGGATATCAAGCACAGCGAAACGGTTAGCAAGGCCTTCGCAGTGTGCGACCAAATTGAGCTGCACGTTAGGATCGGTCACACCTGGAACTGCAAGAATTGAGACATCGTTGTTATCCAGCATCGCTTGAATACCTGTGCGCTTACCGGGGCCATTGTCAGTGCCGATGAAGTCGGCAGCCGAAAGATTCGCTATACTTCCGTTGGATCCGCCATTCAAGGTGACCTTGATTTCTGCGGATGCCGCATTCCCGCAAAGGCAAGTAAATGGTGCCTTGATGTCGTCATTGACATTTAGGACGTTTACAACAATGAGGTCGGACTTTGCAAGCTGATTTTGGATGTAGTTAGATGCTTCGTGGTTGAGGGAGATATTTTCATAGCACTCTACGATATCGTCGTACTTAACCTGTATGCTGAACTCGCAGGTTAATATCACCTTGTCAGGTGGAAAGTTCTCGTCAACCACATTAACCCCGAACTCTTCCTTGAATTCGATAATGTTATCCTGGCAAGAGACCACCCTGTTGTAAATCACACTGGATTGATCTGTGAACACAACGATGTCTCCAGAGTGGAAACCGGCCGATTTTTTCACACGGTATTTCTTACCCTCTGTGTTCTCAATTACCTCGAGAATCTGGGTTTTTGCCTTGCTTGCGGGAGAAATGATCACGCAGATGTTGTTGCCCCACATACCTGGGTTTTTGGCGCTAAGCGTTAGTGTCGTACCGACCGAGCCGGTGGCGCACGTTGCTTCTGATGGGGCAACACGGGAGATATAGGCTCTTGAGCCTCCATTACAAAAGAACTGCTCCACTGCATATGGGAGAAAGCGGTATTCCCCGAATTCACTTTCCGAAAGGTAGCCACCGTACGTTCTCTTAAAGTCTGCAAAGCTCGTCACAAGCTGTGGAATGCCTACAACAGGGCCACGCTCAGCAAGACCAATAAAGCCAGCTGTACTGGTGCCTACGCCCTCCACTCGTTTGTTATTCGATTCAAATTCCTCCACATAGACCCCAGGTGATAAATATTCCGCCATGCTGTCCCAGTTTCCAAAACGAAGCCGAAACTGGATGCCTCCTTTCGCACGTTTTATCGTTCCTGATCCCGATAGCATTTTCTTAAATTAGCAAGGTGCGCTGTTGGTGTTATCTCTTTTGCTTAATGGGAAACTGAACATTATCGTTAAGTTTGCCCTGTTCATTTTAAACAAAATGGGGAGTCAATCAAAAAAATTTATCTGACAATTCTTACACGACTTGACCTCTCGCTCTTTCACAGTATCTTCTGGTTGAATGTCACCGCAGATAAGGGGCGATAGTGGATTATGACCCTTAGAATTTTTGACTACTGTTTTGGTGCTATA
>CAYNCW010000245.1:0-4787 GCA_964395635.1 uncultured Oscillospiraceae bacterium | reverse complement strand
AGGAGGTTACCGGCAGCCTGGACGACACCGTGCTGCGGGATCTTTCCACCCGGCTTACTTACCTCACCAATCTGCAAAAACGCAAGGAGGAGGTTATTGCCGCTATTGAAGCCCAGGATAAGATGACCCCGGAGCTTGCAAAGCAGATAGAACAAGCTACCCTTTTGGTAGAAGTGGAGGATATCTACCGGCCGTATAAACCCAAGAGGCGCACCAGGGGTTCTATTGCCAGGGAAAAAGGCCTGGAGCCATTGGCAGCGGCGCTGGTTGCCCAAAGCAAGGATATGCCCAGCCCGGTGGATCTGGCCAAGGACTATCTGGATGAAGAAAAAGGGGTTGCCACAGTGGAGGACGCCTTGGCCGGGGCTATGGACATTGTGGCAGAGGATCTCTCCGACAGTGCGGATATACGGGCGCATCTGCGGGCCTATATTGCCAGAGAGGGCACCATACACACAGTGGTGACCAAGGAAAAGGCAGAAGAGGACAGTGTGTACAGCATGTATTATCAGCACAGCGAGCCATACGCCAAGATTCCGGGGCACCGGGTGTTGGCTATAAACCGGGGTGAACGGGAAGGATATCTTAAGGTGAGCATTGAGGCGGATGAGGATCGATGCCACGCCACCATCTACCAACAGCTGTTAAAGGGGCCTTCTGCTGCCCGGGAGTATTTGGTGCAGGCGGCAGACGATGCCTTTGCCCGGCTTATCTTCCCTTCTTTGGAAAATGAGCTCCGGGCACAGCTTACCGAAAAGGCAGCGGACAATGCCATCACTCTGTTTTCTGCCAATCTGCACCAGCTGCTGATGCAGCCCCCTGTTAAGGACAGAGTGGTGTTGGGATTAGATCCCGCTTACCGCACCGGGTGCAAGATAGCGGTGGTGGATGCCACCGGCAAGGTGCTGGATACCACTGTGGTGTATCCCACCCCGCCCCAAAGCAAAATCAAGGAAGCCACTAAGGTTTTGCGGGATTTGATACTAAAGCATGGGGTGACGGTAATATCTATAGGAAATGGCACCGCTTCCAAGGAGTCTGAGTTGTTTGTGGCTGATCTTATCGGCCAGATGGAGGGGGAAGCACGGCTTTCCTATATGGTGGTGAGTGAGGCCGGGGCTTCGGTGTATTCTGCCTCCAAGCTGGCAGCAGAGGAGTTCCCGGAGTTTGACGTATCTTTGCGCAGCGCCATATCCATTGCCCGCAGAATTCAGGATCCTTTGGCGGAGCTTGTAAAAATTGATCCCAAGGCCATTGGGGTGGGCCAATACCAACACGATATGCCCCCTGCCAAGCTGGACAGCTCTTTGGGCGGTGTAGTGGAGAGCTGCGTTAACTCTGTGGGGGTGGATCTCAACACTGCCTCCCATTCTTTGCTTTCTTATGTTGCGGGTATCGGCCCGGCGGTGGCCAAAAACATTGTAAAGCACCGGGAGGACAACGGGAAGTTTACCGATCGCAAACAGCTGCTGAAGGTGACCAAGCTCGGCAAAAAGGCCTTTGAGCAGTGCGCCGGGTTTCTACGGGTGAAGGACGGCAAGACGGTGCTGGACAATACCGCGGTTCATCCGGAGAGCTACGGGGCAGCCCAAAAGCTGCTGGAGCTGTGTGGCTTTACCTTGGCAGACACCCTTAAGGGTGGTCTTTCGGATTTAAGGACACGGGTGCAAAAGGCTGGTCCGGATGCTTTGGCAAAAGAGATCGGTATTGGTGTGCCTACCTTGCAGGATATTGTGGAGGAGCTTCTTAAGCCTGGCAGAGATCCCCGTGACTCTTTGCCTGCACCTATTTTGCGCACCGATGTGCTATCTATATCCGACCTTAAGCCGGATATGGTTCTCAAGGGCACTGTGCGCAATGTAATTGACTTTGGCGCCTTTGTGGATATTGGGGTGCATCAGGATGGTTTGGTGCATATCTCCCAGCTTTCGGATAATTACGTTAAGCACCCCTTGGATGTGGTTAAGGTGGGGGATGTTGTGCAGGTAAAGGTGCTTTCGGTGGATGAGGGAAAGAAGCGAATCTCCTTGACTATGAAGCAACTACCTGTTGAGTCTTGAGTTTATATACAAATTGTATTGACTAAGCAGTGACATTCTGGAATATCTTTTGGTAATACTACATTCTGTTATGGATTCTCTGCATATTTCCTCTGGTTTTATCCCACAGTAGTACTGTAAGAAATAGAGCAAAAGGAGGCCGATGCCATACTATGAAACCTCAGCGTGGGCTACTTATCAAGTGGCGAATGTTACTGGCCTTGGGCTGTCTGCTTCCTGCACTGATCAATGCCCTTTTGTTCTACCCCGGCAAGCTACTTTGGACAATTGTTACTGTTGTATGGCTGACTGTGTTTTTCTTTTTTTACCTTATCTATCTGCCCATTAAATTCAAACGGCTTACCTATTATGTTGCCAAGCAAAAGGTGGTTGTGCATTCGGGTGTGTTCTATAACCGTATTCGCACAGTGCCACAGGCGAGTATTCAGTATGTAAGCGCTGTTGTATCTCCTATAGACGCTATCTGGGGGATCTCCTCTTTGGTGATAGTCTCCCCAGGCAGCCGTATTGCCTTGCGGGGTTTATCCAAGAAGGATGCCCTTGTGTTGGCGGAGCTATTGGCAGGAGAAGGGTAATAAGGGAATAGGTATTCCGGTCCAATCGGCTGGAATACTTTTTCTATCAGGGGTTTTTTGCTGTTTTATGACCTTCCGGTTACCGGCAACCGCTACACTTAGGGGGATACCTCCAGTGTGGAAAGCCAGAAATGTATATACTATATGTATTTACATTTGGAAAGTATACAATTTGGAGGCGGTTTTGTGGAGTATCTGCGTGCGCACCCGTTTACTATACTCAACAATCTATGGCGTGTATTCTATCTGGTGATCATACCGGTGGTGCGTGGTTTTTTCTATGCCTTGCAGGGGGACTTTACCAAATGGGTGAAGGGCGCCTGGATTGATATATTGATCCTGTTTATTATGATAGGGGTTGCTGTATGGAGTTGGCTGCGGGTACGGTACCGCTTTGATGAGTATGCCATGCATATGACATCTGGGCTTTTGGTTCGCCGCACCTCTCATATTCCTTGGTCCAAGGTTATTACCCTGAGTGTATACAATGGTTTTTTTCTCAAGCCGTTTCACACTGTTCACCTGCGGGTGGATACCTTGGGCGGCAGTTTTAAAAACGCCGATTTTGCCATCTACCTTTCCCCCCGACGCGCTGAAGAATTGATGTGCAGTGTAAGAAAGGCTTCTTGTTTAAAAAAAGGGTGTGTGTATGCCCCCAATAGCTTTTCTATCTTTGCTTTGGCGCTGCTCAACTCCAACTCCCTTGCCGGTGTGGTGTTTATTGCCACCTTTTTTACTCAGACAGGTAAGCTGCTGGGGCAGGAGTTTGCTGACGTGCTGATTGGTACTATGGAGAATGTTGCCCGCAATGTGGCCTTTGGCATCCCCCCTGCTGCTGCTATGCTGGCCTATCTTGTATTGTTGGGATGGTTGGTTGGGTTCTTTTTCAACTTCTTTCGGTACAAGAATATGAAGGTGTATCGCAACCAGGAGTCGCTGATGATTACTGGGGGGCTGTTTTCCCAAAGAGAATATTGTATGCGATATGCGGATATCTACTTTATTGATATTCGCCAGAGCATAACCTCCAAGCTTTTGGGGCTGTTTTCTCTGTATATCTTTGTTGTGGGGTATGGGAAGGATAAGGAGGGTATCTCCTGCATCATTCCCACCGAGCTTGCCCCTAAGTTCCAAAAAGACTGCCAGCTGCTTTTCCCTGCTTTTCAGGTTATGCCCCGACATTTGCGCCCTTGTAAGGGTGGGTTGTTGCGATTTTTAAGCGAGCCACTGTATGTTTTGTTGGGGATTACTGTGGGTATGCTGCTGTTTATCTTTCTCTTTCCCGGTTGGCGCAGTTTTGTACTGTTTGTAGGGCTTATGATGATGGTTCCTGCACTGGCTTTTTTTACTATTCGTGTGATGGATTTTTACACAAACGGCATCTCCTTTGATGGGGAGAATTACACCATACGATATTCTAAAGGGTTTTACCTGCACACTGTTGTGTTACCGGTTCGATTTGTTACCATGGTAGAGGTTCGGCAGAGCTTTTTTCAAAGATTTAGACATACCTGTGATCTGTATATCCGCTCCAAGTCCGAGGGGCAGGTTGTTCATCGTTGCAGAAATCTTTCTTTCAAGGCCATCGATACCATTTTGTTTTAGTTGATTTTCATATAATTTTAATAGTAGGTAGGTGATGGGTATGATTGATAGGTTTTCAATTGTACTGGATAAAGACAGAATTGATATGGATTTGCTGCTGATGGCAGACCCCTTTCTTCCCCAGGTGGCAAGATACTTAAATACCTGTTATGCTTTCGCTGGCATTGTTGGCCAAAAAACTGTGGCTGCTTGTTTAGTGGAGAAGCAGGAAAGCTATTACAACATTGTTAACCTAGCTGTGTATCCTGCGTATCAGGGCAAGGGGTTGGGCCGGGAGATGCTTTTGTATCTGCTGGATTTTGTACGTGCGCAGGGTGGGCGGTATATCGAAACTGGTTGTGGCAATGCAAGCTTGCATTTGTACCGCATGTTTCAAAAAGCCGGTTTTCGGGTTGTTGGCGTATGGCCGGATTACTTTTTAAGCGATAACCGGACAGCTACCGTTGAGAATGGCATAGTGAACAGGGATATGGTACGGTTTCGCATTGACCTGGAAGAGAAGAAGCTTACTACAATTGGGTAGTATTGTTGGGGACGGATGTAAAAG
>CAYNCW010000244.1:0-4794 GCA_964395635.1 uncultured Oscillospiraceae bacterium | reverse complement strand
TATGCCCAGTAGCAATACTGAGTAAACACGAGGAAAACGAAGCATTTAAGATTCAAACAATGGGTAATCTAAGATAGTTGCGTTTTTTGATGAAAATTCGCAAAAAACCTTGACATTTAACAAATATATGATATATTAACTTTGCGAGGAACGGGGGTTTTCCCCGATACTGTACCGTTTTTTTTGATTGGGGGCTGTATAATTGGAAGAAAAGAAAATCATATCTCTCAAAGGAATAGTAGTGGAATACGACGGAGAACGTGTCCTGAAGGGCATTGATCTGGACATACACGACAAGGAATTCGTAACGTTTCTTGGTCCGTCCGGTTGCGGAAAGACCACAACGCTGCGCATTATCGGCGGGTTTGTTGAGGCAATGGAAGGAGACGTTTTTTTTGATGGGCAGCGTATCAACAACCTGCCGCCCCATAAACGCAAGGTGAACACGGTGTTTCAAAAATACGCTTTGTTCCCCCATCTCAATGTGTATGAAAACATTGAGTTTGGTCTGAAAATCTCCAAAATACCGGAGCAGGAACGCAAGCACCGCATTAAGGAAATGCTGGAGCTGGTGAACCTTATGGGCTACGAAACCCGCAATATCAACCAGCTTTCCGGTGGCCAGCAACAGCGTGTGGCAATAGCCCGGGCTTTGGTCAATCATCCTAGAGTGCTGCTGTTGGACGAACCCCTGGGCGCTTTGGATTTAAAGCTGCGCAAAGAGATGCAGGTAGAGCTAAAGCGGATTCAGCAGAGTATGGAGATAACCTTCATCTATGTCACCCACGACCAGGAAGAAGCCTTAACCATGTCCGACCGGGTGGTGGTTATGAAGGATGGCAACATCCTGCAAACCGGTACCCCCCAGGATATTTACAACGAGCCTGCCAATGCTTTTGTGGCGGACTTTATTGGGGAGAGCAATATTATCGACGGCATTATGCGCAATGATTTTGTTGCGGAGTTTGCAGGCGTTGTATTCGACTGTGTAGACAAAGGCTTTGCACCCAATGAGCGTGTAGATGTTGTGATTCGTCCTGAGGATATTAAGGTTGTGCCCCCCAGCGAGGGCCAGCTGCGGGGCACTGTGGAATCCATTATCTTCAAAGGGGTTCACTATGAGATCACAGTGGATGCCCATGGCTACAAATGGCTGATCCACTCCACTTTGGGCGAAGAACCGGGCAGCGAAATTGGTATGAACATACTGCCCAACGATATTCATATCATGCACAAATCGGAGGAGGAGCTATGAAACGATCACCCGCTGTCACAGTAGTTCTCTCACTGCCCTATGTGGCGTGGATGGCGGTATTCATCGTAGTCCCACTGGTGCTGGTGGCTATCTTTGCCTTTACCACATCCGACGGACAATGGACCCTGGACAATGTTTCCCGGGTGGGTGAATTCACTCCCATCCTTATGCGATCCATTTGGTTGGCTGCCATCTCCACCATAATCTGTTTGGTGTTATCCTATCCTTTGGCATATATCATCTCCAGGGCTCATTCCATTGCCCAGCGCACCATGGTTATGCTAGTGATGCTGCCTATGTGGATGAACTTTTTGTTGCGTACCTATGCTTGGATGACTCTTTTGGAAAAAAACGGTATTATAAACCGTTTGTTTGGCCTTGCTGGCCTTGGGCCCTTCCAGCTTATCAACACCTCAGGGGCTGTGGTGCTGGGTATGGTGTATAATTACATGCCCTTTATGATTCTACCCCTGTATTCCATTATGACCAAAATCGACAACACAACCTTGGAGGCTGCCCGGGATCTGGGTGCCAATAGTCGGCAGATTTTTTCCAATATTCTGCTTCCACTGAGTGCGCCGGGAATCAAAACCGGCACAACCATGGTGTTTGTTCCGGCTGTATCCACTTTTTTGATCTCCCGTATGCTGGGTGGTGGTGGCCATCTGCTCATTGGTGACCTTATCGATCTGCAGTTTTTGGGCAATGCCTATAACCCCAACCTGGGAGCAGCTATTTCGCTGGTGTTGATGGTAATCATTCTTCTCTGTATGAGCATCTTTAACCAGTTCGGTGACGAAGAGGAAATGGAGGGAATGCTGCTGTGAAAACCATGCGCTGGTACGCCAAAACCTATCTGGGCTTTATCATCGCCTTCTTTTACCTGCCCATAGCCGTTTTGATTTTGTATTCCTTTAACGAATCCAAATCCCGCTCCTATTTCACTGGATTTACCCTAGACTGGTATAAGCGACTGTTTACCAACGAACTGATTATCCGCTCGCTGCTCAACACCTTGATGATAGCGCTGGTAGCCTCCATTGTGGCCACCATAATCGGCACCATGGCCGCTATTGGCCTACACAGAATGAACAAGATGATGAAATCGCTTATACTCAACTTCACCTATCTGCCCATCATCAACCCGGAAATTGTCACTGGTGTATCTATGATGCTACTGTTTCTTTCCTTTCAAGGCGGACTTATTTATCTGGGTGCCAAAGGGTTTGCCTTTGGGTATGGAACCTTGATTATCGCCCATATCACCTTCTGTATCCCATATGTCATACTCAACGTCAGCCCCAAGCTGAGACAGGTGGACAACAGCATCTACGAAGCTGCTATGGATTTGGGGTGTAACGGGTTTCAGGCCTTTACCAAGGTAATTATCCCCGACATTATGCCCGGTATTGTAGCCGGTTTTCTCACCTCCATTACCATGTCCCTGGATGATTTTATTATCAGCTACTTTGTCAGTGGACCAACCTCCCAAACCTTGCCTATCACCATCTTCTCTATGATGCGGCGCAAGGTCAGCCCGGAGGTAAACGCATTGTCCACCATTATCTTTTTGGTGGTGCTTACTGTATTGGTGCTTGTCAATGTTTTCGAGGCCAAAAACCAGCAGATCAAGCGTGCGGGGGTGAGAAGCTTTGACTAAACTAGCCGGCCTACTTGCCTTTTTGTTGCTGCTAGCTGCTCTTAGCGTACCGGTTTATGCTGCCGAGGATCTGGGAGTAGAATCCTCAGAAGAATATTACCGCCAGCTGGAAGGGCAAGGCGTCTCCATTAATGTATACAACTGGGGGGAGTATATCTCAGACGGTGCTGACGACACCTTAAATGTCAACCGGGCATTTGAAGAGCTCACCGGTATAAAGGTCTACTACTCCACCTTTGCAACCAATGAGGAGCTGTATGCAAAGCTGAGAAGCGGTGGCGCCAACTATGATGTAATTATCCCCTCCGACTATATGATTGGGCGGATGATTAGCGAAAACATGCTGGAGTCATTGGATTTTAACAACATCCCCAACTTTGACCAATTTATTGATGAAAGCTTCCGCAATCCCTCCTACGACCCGGACAATGCCTATTCTGTGCCTTACACCTGGGGTGTGGTGGGCATCATATTCAACAAGGATATGGTGGCAGAAGAGGAAGTTACCTCTTGGGATATTCTGTGGGATCAGCGGTATATGGGAGACATCCTTATGTTTTCCAACCCCAGGGACGCCTTTGCCATCGCTCAAAAACGACAGGGGTATTCCTTAAACACCACCAATCCCCGGGAACTTCGGGATTGTCTGGAACAGTTGCAAGAGCAAAAACTGTTGGTGCAAGCTTATGTTATGGATGAAATCTTTGACAAAATGCTGGGGGGAGAAGCGGCTCTTGCCCCCTATTACGCTGGTGATGCTTATACCATGACCTCGGAAAACGAGTCTTTGGGATTTGCAGTTCCACAGGAAGGTACCAATATTTTTGTAGATGCAGCCTGTGTGCCAAAGGGCAGTAAAAACAAGCTTGCCGCCGAAATGTATATCAACTTCCTTTGTGAGCCGGAGGTAAGCGCTGCAAACGGCGACTATATTGGTTATGCACTGCCCAACTCCACTGCTGTACAACTGCTAGATGAAGAGGTGCAGGAGAGCCCTATCGCCTATCCCCCCCAGGAAGTGGTAGATAATGCGGAATATTTTAACGAGCTTCCCAGAGAAACAAATCTGTTGATGGATGCCCTTTGGACAGAACTGCTCAGCACCGACACCAAGTACAATCGCATGATTATTCCAGTATTTCTGCTTCTGGCTATCCTTGCCATGATCGGGATAAGCATCTATCGCCGGAGCAAAAAGAAAAAGCAGAGGCATTACTTTTAAAAGCCTCTGCTACAGAATATAGCCCAAGGGCTGGTAGCAAATTGAAAAATTTGCCGCCAGCCCTTTCATTATACCTCCTAGCCTTGGCGCAGAGGTTTTTACCCAAATGTACTTAGAAGGATTCATTTTACATTGGCGATTGAGAAATGCTCTAGATTGAGAACAGAGGTTATCTCATCAGGTTTTCATGAGCTGAAGGCAAAGTAGCGTACAAGATTTTTACATTACTATGGCTATCCACCCTCATTAATTTAAGAATACTTGTTTTTTAGGGTAGTAATATTTTTTTCAATCATTTGTATCACCTTTATAAACTCCTCATCGTTTTTGCCTGTGGGATCATCTAGCCCCCAGTCCTCTCGATGATTGCACGGCAGATGAGGACAACTCACATTGCACCCCATTGTAATAACCACATCAACAGGCGGAATTTCGTCAAGCAGTTTTGAACGCTGTGTCTGTTCCATGTCAATCCCATAAATCTGCTTCATCAGCCGTACGGCATCCTGGTTAATTTGCGGTTTTGTTTCTGTCCCTGCCGAATAGCCCTCGAAAATATCGCTTGCTAGGTGCTTGCAAAGCGCCTCAGCAATTTGGCTACGGCAGGAGTTGTGAACACAGATAAAAGCCACTTTTGGTTTATGCATTTGGAAATCA
>CAYNCW010000243.1:0-4802 GCA_964395635.1 uncultured Oscillospiraceae bacterium | reverse complement strand
TTCCAATGGCCTCTGCGGTCAGTTGGGGATTCTTATGTGCCCCGCCCATTGGCTCAGGAATAATGGCCTCGCACACCCCAAACTCCATAAGATCCTCGGCTGTTATCCGCACCTGATTGGCTGCCTCTTTTTCTCTGGCAGCGTCCTTCCACAGGATGCTTGCAAATCCACGAGGGGAGATAACCGAATAGGTGGCGTTTTGCATCATAGCCAGTTGGTCACACACCGACAAAGCCAGTGCACCGCCGCTGCCGCCTTCTCCCAGAATAATAGACAGGATGGGGGTTTTTATCCGCATCATCTCCAGCTGGTTTCTGGCTACAGCTTCGTGTTGGCCCCGCTCCTCCGCACCAACGCCGCAATACGCGCCGGGTGTGTCCACCAGGCAGATTACCGGGCGGTGAAATTTTTCTGCCTGTTTCATCAACCGAAGGGCTTTGCGGTATCCTTCAGGATGAGCCATGGCAAAGTTGGACTGCTTGTTTTCCTCTAGAGATCGGCCCTTTACCTGAGCGATAACCGTAACCGGTCTGCGGTCAAACCGGGCGATGCCGCCGATAATGGCACTGTCGTCTCCGTAGTATCTGTCCCCGTGCATTTCGATAAAATGATCGAACAGCATAGGGATATAGTCCCTGGCGGTGGGGCGCAGCTTGTTTTTCATCAGTTCAATGCGTTCCCATGCCGTTAAGGTGCTTTCGCTCATATCCCAGCCTCCTCCTGCTTATGGAATCGCAGCAGACGACCCAAGGTTTTGCGCATATTGCCCCGTTCCACCAGCATATCCACAAAGCCGTGCTGTAAAAAGAACTCGGCGCTCTGGAAGTCGTCTGGCAAGCGCTGTTTGATGGTGCTTTCGATAACCCGGCGTCCAGCAAAGCCAATTAGTACCTTGGGTTCAGCAATGATAATGTCCCCTAAAGCGGCAAAGCTGGCCGCTACACCCCCTGTGGTGGGGTCGGTGAGGACGGTAATGTACAGCAGCCCTTGGTCGCTGTGGCGGGCCACTGCGCCGGAGGTTTTGGCCATCTGCATCAGGGAGATAATCCCCTCCTGCATTCTGGCGCCGCCAGAAGCGGTAAAAAACACCACCGGCAGCCTTTTCTCGGTGGCTCGCTCAAAGGCCCGGGTGATCTTTTCCCCTGCTACCGAGCCCATAGAAGCCATCATGTAGTGGGAATCCATAACCCCCACTACACAGGGCGAACCCTCGATGGTGCATTCTCCGGTGACAGTTCCGTCATTCAGCCCGGTTTGCTCCTTAAGCTTAACCAGCTTTTCGGTATAGCCGGGGAAGCTGATGGGGTTACAACTGGACATGGTTTCGTCGTATTCCTTAAAGGAGCCGCTGTCTACAGTGCAGTCCAACCGCTCCTTGGCTGTAAGTCGTGCATGGTAGTTGCAGTTGGGGCAAACCTTGCCTGCCAGGATGAAGTTATCCATAAACTCCACCTTCTGGCAGCGGGGACACTTAAACATCATATCCTCGGGAACGGTCACCTTAGCTGCATTGTCGGGCTGAATGGTGGCGCCCACCCTGGATTTGACCTTGCCAAACAGATCTTCCAGCAATACAGTACACACCCTCTCTAATTGACATGCTGATTATTTCATCAAATGCTCTTCCAAATAGGCGATATGATAATCGCCCTTTATAAAGTTTTGATCCCGCAATATGGAAAGCTGAAAATCAATATTTGTATCCACGCCTGCCACCACAAATTCTGCCAACGCCCAGTTCATCTTAGCGATGGCTTCTTCTCTGGATCCGGCATAGGCAATCAGTTTAGCCATCATGCTGTCGTAGTAGGGTGGAATGGTGTATCCTGCATAGATGGCGCTGTCCACACGGATGCCCGGGCCGCCGGGCATGAGTAAAGCCTGGAGAGTGCCTGGGGAAGGGCGGAAGCCTTTGTCCGGATCCTCAGCGTTGATGCGGCACTCGATGGCGTGACCTCTGGGCACCAGTTCCTGTTGGGTAAAGGGCAGGGGGATACCGGCAGCAATCTGTAGCTGCATCCGCACCAAATCCACACCCCATACAAGCTCGGTTACGGGATGCTCCACCTGGATGCGGGTATTCATCTCCATAAAATAAAAATCGCCGCTGCTGTCCAGCAAAAACTCGATGGTTCCGGCATTTTGATAGCCCACAGCTTTGGCGGCCTTTACCGCTGCACTGCCCATGGCCTCCCGCAGGGCAGGGGTCATAAGGGTGGAGGGGGAGGGGCATTCCTCCAGCACCTTTTGGTTGCGGCGCTGCATAGAACAATCCCGTTCTCCTAAATGCACCACATTGCCGTGCTCATCTGCAAGAATTTGCATCTCTACATGCCGTGGACGGTGGATAAATTTCTCCAGGTATACACTGTCATCCCCAAAAAAGCGCAAAGCTTCCTGCTGGGCGGCTATAAATGCGGCCTCTAAATCCTCGGGCTTTTCCACCCGGCGAATACCTCTGCCGCCACCACCGGCGCTGGCCTTAACCAGCAAGGGAAATCCAATACCCTTTGCAATCTCCAATGCGTCGGCAACCGATGCAACTGCTCCGGCGGAGCCAGGCACCACAGGCACGCCAGCCTTGATCATGGTCTCTTTGGCCATAGATTTATTGCCCATCATTTCGATAACTTCTGGGGATGGGCCGATAAACTTAATGCCACAGCGCTCGCAGTGCCGGGCAAAGCTGGCATTTTCACTTAAAAAGCCAAAACCGGGATGCACTGCCTGAGCACCGGAAACAGCGCAGGCAGACAGAATAGCGGGGATATTGAGATAGCTTTCTGAACTGGGGGCAGGACCGATACAGATGGTTTGGTCGGCTATTTGGGCATGAAGTGCGCTGCGATCCGCTTCGGAGCAAACCGCCACTGTTCCCAGCCCCAGCTCCCGGCAGGCACGGATAATCCGCACTGCAATTTCGCCCCGGTTGGCAATCAGAACTTTATTAAACATAAACCGGTTACTCCTCCTGTGCGGCGCTGTCTGGCTTTTGGAAAGCAAAGGTCATCTCACAGGTTACCGCTTTTTCTCCGTCCACCAAAGCAACCGCCGAGCCCACCCCCACCGAGCCCCGCAGCTTCAGCATAGTCACCTCCAGGGTGAGCACATCTCCCGGCAGCACCATCCGCCGGAACTTAGCCTTATCCAGCTTGGCGAACAAAGCCACCCGGCCCTTGTTTTCTGGCAGGCTGGCAGCACACACCGCACCGGTCTGTGCCAGCATCTCAACCATCAGCACACCGGGGGTTACCGGGTTGCCAGGAAAATGGCCCTGAAACCAAAAGTCGTCCTCTTTAATATATTTACGGGCAATACACCGCTTGCCCGGATCCAAACCGATAACCTCATCAATAAGCAAAAAGGGTTCCCGATGTGGAATCAACTCTTTAATCTGATCCTTATTTAACAGTACCATCTATGGCTCTCCTTTCCGCCGGGGCGGTTATTCGATACGCAGTATAGGCTGGCCATATTCCACAGCTTGGCCATTTTCCACCAGTACCTCAGCCACCACACCGTCGCATTCGCTAACCACTTCATTCATCAGCTTCATAGATTCTATGATGAATAAAACCTCGCCTTTTTTCACCTGTTGGCCAACCTTTACAAAGGCTGGTTTATCCGGAGCGGGGGATTTATAGAAGGTTCCCACAATGGGGGAGGTTACCAAGGTGCCGGTAGCTGCAGGCAGAGCTTCTGCTTCAGGGGTGGCTTGCACAATTGTCTGCTGGAGCTGAACAGGTACCGATACCGGCTGACCAGCGGCAGCCACAATCTGCTCTACCTTAGGGCCTTTTAGGGTTATGGAAAAATCCCCAGCTTTGTAGTCCAGGCAGCCCAGTCCGTTTTTGCGCAGGGCATCCATCAGCTTTATAATTTCATCCACAGTTAATCCAGGTTGATTCATAGCGTTTCACTCACCTAACTCTATAACAGTTTGTTATCCCTCGTATTTATGGAAAGCCAGACAGGCGTTGTGTCCGCCAAAGCCCATGGAATTGGACAAGGCATAGCGCACATCGGTTTTTCTAGGCCCTTCAGTTACATAGTCCAGATCGCATTCCGGATCCGGAATTTTATAGCCCGCTGTGGGGGGAAGAATACCCTGCTCCAAGGTTTTGGCGCATACAATGGATTCAGCACCACCAGCGGCGCCCAGCATGTGGCCAGTAACCGATTTGCTGGAGGATACTGTCAGCTTGTAGGCATGCTCCCCAAAGAGTGTTTTAATGGCAGTGGTTTCGTATTTGTCGTTTAAATCAGTGGAGGTGCCGTGGGCATTGATATAGTCCACCTGCTGGGGAGTGATTCCGGCTTCTTTGATGGCAAACTCCATAGCTTTCATGGTTCCTAGTCCGTTGGGATCTGGGCTGGTGATGTGGTAGGCATCGTCGGTGGCGCCATAGCCCACCACCTCAGCGTAGATGTGTGCTCCCCGCTTTTTGGCGTGCTCCAGCTCTTCCAGCACCAAAATGCCAGCGCCTTCGGCCATGACAAAACCACTGCGCTCTTTGTCAAAGGGAGTGGATAGTCTATCCAAGCTTTGCCCTTTGGAAAGTGCACCCATATTGTTAAAACCGCCAAGAGAGAACAGGGTGATGGCAGCTTCTGCACCACCGGCAACCCCTGCATCCAGATAGCCATGTTTGATTTTACGAAAGGTTTCGCCTACAGCATGGGCGCTGGAAGAACAAGCGGAAACAGGGCAGAAGTTATCCCCCTTAAAGCCATGCTCAATGGCGATTTTGCCCGATGCCATGTTGGAGATCATAGCAGGGATAAAAAACACCGAGATTCTG
>CAYNCW010000242.1:0-4805 GCA_964395635.1 uncultured Oscillospiraceae bacterium | reverse complement strand
CAAGCAAGGGTTTTACATTGGTAGCCGATTATAAACTACTTATAAAGACAAATAAACTTAGGATGATTATCCCTTGTGCTCGCAAGGAAATGTTTATACATAATAGAATTAAAACAATTTTTATATTATATAACGAGCTTTTAGAGAAATGTGCTAAATATTTATAATTTAGTCCGTGCATGATTCGTTTAGACCTTCATTGCCAATTAAAATTAGTCTATATTATATTTTTAAGCAATACAGATAAACTGAATAGTTTAAAATCTTTACCCAGCGTATTTTTTAAGATTGTATTCATTCAGTATCTGTTCGGAATCCGCAGTATGCGGCAGACGATACGCGAGATAGGAGTGAATGTGGCATATAGGTGGTTCATCGGGTATGATCTGTTTGAGAAGATACCACATTTCTCAACCTTCGGTAAGAACTACAGCCGACGCTTTCAGGGAACGGATATCTTTGAGCGGGTATTTCTACGGATTCTCGAAAAAGCGGTGAAGTGTGGCTTTGTGGATGCAAGCGCCATCTTTATTGATGGAACCCACATCAAAGCCAATGCAAACAAACGCAAGAACACGAAGGAAGAAATCTAGGTATCGGCTCGAAACTATCAGGAGCAGCTGAACAAGGAAATTGACAAAGATCGGGAAGCACATGGTAAAAAGCTGCTGAAACGGGATGATGAAGATGATAGCGGAACACTGCCGCCCCAAGAGACAAAACGATAACCGTCAGCACAACTGATCCGGAATGCGGTCTGTTCCACAAAGGGGAGCATGAACAGCAATTTGCGTATGTGACAGGGGTAGCTTGCGACAGGCATAACTTCGTTCTTGGCTTTAACATCGCCCCCGGGAACACCCACGACAGCACAATGTTCAGCGAATTGTACCAGAATGTGACGGAGCGTTTTCCGCAGGTAGAAGCGGTAGCGCTGGATGCTGGCTACAAGATTCCGGCCATTATGAAGGAAATCATCGACAGTGGAAGGGTTCCCTGCACGCCCTACAAACGGCCCATGACCAAAGACAGCTTCTTCAAAAAATATGAATATGTGTATGACGAATACTACGACTGCATTCTATGCCCGGCGAATCAGATTCTTAAATACAGTACCACAAACCGGGACGGCTATCGGGAATACAAAAGTGACCCCGCCATCTGCCGGGAATGTCCGAAGCGGGCACAGTGTACCGAAAGCATGGCCTGCCAAAAGGTAGTTACTCGCCATATCCGGGAGCCATATATGGAGCTTGCGGAGGATTACCGGCACACCCCATACCTTAAGGCAATCTATGATTTACGCAAGGAAACCATAGAGCAAGTATTCGGGGACGCCAAAGTAAATACGGGATGTGTTACACGCAGCTGCGCGGTCTGCTTAAGGTCAAGATGCAGGTGGCGCTCACTTTTACATGCATGAACCTCAAAAAGCTGGCAACTTGGAAGTACCAAAAAGGCTTATTTCCACCCTTTCCAGACTGCATTTTTACTCTTTCTTTCCGTTTATATGCAAAAACAGCCCTCGCTTTCGCATAAGGGCTGTTTTGTCTACAGCCTGAGATGGGATATTCTTGATGAAGAATATCCCATCTTATAAAATTATATTATGCCACTTCCTATTGTGTGCTGTTGACTAGTTACTAGCCTGTATTCTCATACCTGAATATCCCGGAGCATAGCTACCAGAATTGGATGGCCTGATATTCAGATTTCCAGTGTAGGGGCTGCTGCTTCTTGTAGAAGTACGGGTGCTTGATGAGCTATTCGATGTGCTAATTTTCAGGGGACCAGTGTATGGTCTAGCTACTACGGAATCACTTTTTGAAGACGATGAATTTGCTGGGGCTGTGGTAGGTGCGGGCTTATTTGGCTGTGTAATAGGTGTGGATGTAGTCCCCGGCTTTAAGGTGGCCGTTTGAGGTGTCGGAGGTTTAGGTGCCTGAGGACGTGGACTTGCTAACCTTTCATCATATTTGTTTGTAGACGAAGGAAGCTGAGGATTATTGGTGTTACTTGAAGGTCGGTTAGGTATGGGTTCATTTTTGTTCCCCGTTATCGTTAAATGATCTGCAACTGCATAAACAATGTTTGTATCTGAGTATGCACCTATTACGCTATCAGCTGCTAGTCTAACCACGAACTCTTTTGAACTTTTTATTTCCCCTCTTATTGCTTTTGTGCCATTTGAGACAATAGAAGATGCTAGTCCTCCAGCTAAAAAATTTCCAGTCGCTCCCACTACCATACCATATACAGCACCAGATGCTGCATCTAATAAATAATCGCCTAAACTTGATTTTTTGCCAGTAATTTTATCTGATATAAATCTGGACGCTACACCTTTTCCTGCACCTAGTAGTGCCCCGATTACTATTGTTGGCAGGTAACCACTCGAATCTATATAAATAATCGGATTATTGTGTACATAAGTATACCGATTCAAACTCAGCGGATCAGTTATAGACTGTCCATTTGGTGCAATGAATGCTGCACTGTGAACGGAATCTTCTGTATACATTCGGCCGGTTTTCGGGTCATAATATCTGGCCCGCAGATAGATGGCCTGCAACTCATCATCCCAATACTCTCCACAATACCGAAACGGATTATCATCCTGTTCAGCGGTCAAATTTTCTATTCCAAATGCATCATAGTTGTATCGCTGTATAACTTCACCGTTTTTATTGGATAATTGTATAACATCCCCATGAGCATTATACAGATAATATTTGCTGTTGCCATCCTGCTCAGACAAAATCAGGTTGATACCACGAATATATAAGGTGCGAATTGTACCACTTGTACTTTGCGCTACAATTTCTTGTCCATCCCAGATATGTGTGATATCCTGACCATTGTTCACCTTTTTATACCGAAGACCATTGGGTTGATAGATATAAGTAGTCTCTTCGGCATCAATACTCGCAGAAATCAATTGGTCAAAGCCGTCGTATTGGAATCGCTCATAGCTTCTGTAGGATTCATGAAAGCTGAGAGATTCCTTAGTGGCTGTACCAGCAGGTGCATATTTTTCCCTCAATTTTGTCAGTAGGTTACCATTAGGAGAATATTTATACAGAGTCGTCTCTGTTGTAGTGCCATTTACCTTCTCGTCCTTAGTCAAACGGTTATTTTTGTCGTATTGGTAGTTTACGATATAACTTTCAATGCCGCTCGCTGTCTTGGTTAGCCGGTTACAAAAACGGTCAAAGGTATACGCATATTTCAATGTACCATTCATTTGCTCACCGATAAGCCGCCCCAGCCTGTCATAGATATAAGCTGTTTGATTCCCGGTGTGATCCTCTTTTTTTATTTGGTTGCCGTCTAGCCGATAGCTGTATGCATAGGATGATAACACTATAGATCCACGTTTGTTCTCTAATTTTGTTATCATATTCGCAAGGTTATATGTATACTGTGTACTTACCCCATTGGAGTAGGACAATGCCTGTCTGTTGCCATTTTTGTCATATGTATACGTAGCAACCAAGGAACCTTTCTCCTTCACCTCGTACAGCCTGTTTAAGCTGTCGTAAGTATAGGTGGTTGAGATTTTGCCAATATTGCCTTGCTTTAATACAAAGCTTGTCCGATTTCCACCTATATCATAGCCATATGATTTCACTATACCGCCGGTTTCACATTCCGTTGTCAATCTCCCCAGCGTATCATATTGGTAGGTCGCCGAATAGTAGTTGTTTCTTTCATACTGAATATTACCCAGAGCAGTATACTCAAAGTTCACTGACGCTGTGGTTTTGCCCGCAACATCTATTACGCTTTTTGATAGAATGCGCCCAAATCCATCGTATGTATAGGTAGATATGTTTTTACTTCGGTCGACTTTACTGGTTAGCTCACCCCAGTTGTTATAGGTGTATTTTTCTATCTGTCCCAGCATATCGGTTTCAGTTAAGATCCTTCCAAACTGGTTATAAGTGTAAGACACTTTCGCAGCGCTTGCTGTGGATGAGCCTATCATCCCTGTATATACAGCTACTATGTTTCCAACACCATCATATTCATTTCTAGTGTGGATAACATCCTCATCGTCGCCATAGGCAATGGTATCAATCAGCCTGCAACAAACATCGTATGTATATTCTGTTTTAGAGTAAGTATCATTTTCTCCCGCCGCATTAATTTTTGAAAGCTTTGAAAGTATATTGCCTGCGGCATCATAATTATAGATGGTTTTCATGTAATGCATAACGGTATTTATCTGCTCAAAGGGAGTGGTTATGGTAAGCACATGCCCCAGTACGTCATAGGTAAAAGTAGTGCCATAAACAGGGGTTGATAGTCCCCCCTTTATATCAATTACTCTGGTTACATGCCCCAAACTGTTATACTCTGTCTGGACATAATCTCCCAGCGAATTGTATTGTTTGACTACTCGACCTGCATAGTCATATTCATATTTAGAGGTATAACTAAGCCCTTTTGATGTGTCTAAGGCATTCCTTGCAGTTAGCTGATTTCCTGCAATATCATATGTATACGTGTTAAAATACTCAGTGGAATTATAAAAGTACCCATCCTTTATGGTCTGTCCTATCTTATTCGTATATACAGTGGTTACAACAGATGGAGAATAGGTATCACCCAAAATAACTTTGGTTACTTTGAGGAATTGTCCTTGAAAGGCATCATCATATACATATGTTTCTTGATAAGACCGAGTTCCTCCGCGCATGTGAATGGCAGTTACACGGTCAAACCCATCATAAGAATAATTTGCCCACCATGAGCCCGTTTCATTATAAGTCCACACATAGTTGACCCGTTCAAAGAAATCA
>CAYNCW010000241.1:0-4833 GCA_964395635.1 uncultured Oscillospiraceae bacterium | reverse complement strand
ATTATAATACCTGACGTAGGGAAAATGTGGAGAGACTTCCTTACTAAACCAAACCTTACTTCAAATTTTAAGGAGGAAAAATTCGAATGAAAAAAGTTTTATCTTTCATTATGGCCGCTGCTCTGGCAGTTGGCATGAGCACTGCAGCTTTCGCAGCTACACCCTCTGCAATCAACACAGTAAAGGATATGACACTGGGTACGAGCACTGAATCTACCGGCACTGCCAAAAACGAAGCTAGCTCTGACTTTTACACCGATGTTATCAATCCCCAAGATGAGACTGTAATCAAGTTTATTATTACTCCTGAGTTCTTTGATTGGGGTACTACTGATGAACCCACTTATGTAACTAAGGCTCACTTGGATCGCGCTAAGATCACAGTAAGCGCTAGAAAGACCAAGGGCTTCCCCGCAATGAAGTCTATCGAGATCAAGAGCGCTGCCAAAGACAAGAATGCTTACGTTGAGCTGAAGTTTGTTACCGAGTTCGTTAGCGTTAACAAAGAAGCTTTCGAGTACGACGTAAGACTGATGAAAGACAAGAAGACCGTTGACGGCACCAATGTTAAGGTCTACGGCGATATCGAAAACGAAATTGAAGAAGTAGACGCTGATAACGACTCTGTTGAAACCTTTGACGGCGTTGTTGTTAAGGCTACCGAGTCCGTTAAGGGCATCGAACTGAATGCTGGTAATGGCGTATACGTTAAGACCAACATGTTCGAAGATTGCAAATACTACGTCAAGGCTGTTATGGACCTGTCCAAGTCTGACCTTGAGCTGATGGAAAAGAACGTGCCTATCGAAGGTATCGTTACCATGAAGACCGCTCTGTCCAAGAATGCTACCCTGAGAAGCGCAGTTGTTACCTTTGACATTGCCGACACTTACTATGTGTACGACAACAAAGAACTGCTGGGTACCACCAACGACAAAGTTCCTTTCCGTGATAAGTACTACCTGACCACTTCCAAGATCGACATGGGTGGCGGCGTTGTTGAAACCACTCCTGATGCAGCTCCTGTTGAGCCCACCGAGCCTTCCAATCCTTCTACTGGCGGCGACAATGGCGCTCCTAACGTAAATGACAACCCTGGCACTGGTGTAAACGGCATGGTTAACGTTGCTGTTGTTGCTGGTGTGGTTGCTCTGGCTGCTGCTGGTGCTGTTTGCCTGAAGAAATAAGTTTCTTTCAGAAACTAAGCACTGCAATAAGTGAATAAAAAGCACCCGGCTGCTCTCCAAGCCGGGTGCTTTTTTCTGTGTTTAGACAAAAAACGCCATATATTGAAAAATACTGTGCAATGGAGTATAATGAACTACATTGTGCAGGTTAACACGGGTTTTGGAGGAATGACTTATTGAAAGAAATATATCTGGATAATGCCGCCACAACACCGTGTGATCCGGATGTGGCCCAAGTGGCATTGGAAATGATGACCCAAGAATACGGCAACCCCTCTTCGCTGCACCAGAAAGGCTTTGCAGCGCAGCAGCGATTGGAGAAAGCGCGCCAGCAGATAGCCTCGGTTCTGGGATGTTTGCCGGAAGAGGTGCTGTTTACAGCATCCGGCACCGAGGCAAACAATCTGGCAGTGCTGGGAGCTGCGGCGGTGCGCAGACGCAAGGGCGGTGAGGTTATTGCCTTGTCCACCTTACATGCCTCTTTGCTGCGTCCGTTGGAGCTGTTGTCTACCCAGGGGTTTTCGCTACAGCTTATTAACCCAGATAGAACAGGGCATGTAAATGTTGAAGAGATACTCTCTGCCATTAGTGACAAAACCACTATGTTGGTATTGGAGCATGTGAACAGTGAGGTGGGCGCAGTTGTTCCCGTTGGGGAGATTTGTAAGCAGGTGCGCCGGATAAACCCGGAAATCCACATCCACTGTGATGCGGTGCAGGGGTTTGGCAAGCTGGGGTTTGTGGCAAAACGGTGGGGTGTGGATTCCTTGACAGTTAGTGGCCACAAATTGTTTGCCCCAAAAGGTTGCGGTGCACTGTATCTGCGAAAGGGTGTACGGGTTTTGCCCCTCATTGTGGGTGGTGGCCAAGAAAGAGGGCTTCGGCCAGGCACCGAAAACACACCGGCAATCTGTGCTTTTGGATACGCTGGCCAAAAAGCAGCCGCTCAATTGGAGCAAAGATTGCAGACAGTTTCTGGGATACGTGAACATTTTGTAAATAAAGCGAAAAATATGCCCCAGGTATGCATGAATTCTCCGCAACAAGCTACACCTTATATAAGTAACCTATCTGTTCCGGGAATACGCAGTGAAACCATGCTGCACTTTTTGGCGGAAAAGGGCATCTATATATCCAGCGGATCTGCGTGTGGAAAGGGTAAACCCAGCCCGGTGCTAACTGCAATGGGGTTGCCTAGACAGCGCATAGACAGTGCCTTACGGATAAGCCTTTCGCCCTATAATACTATTGAGGAAATAGATCAATTTTTTGTTGCCCTCCAGGAGGGTATCGATACCTTGGCAAGGAGTGCTATATGAAGGAATTAATCCTGTTAAAAAGCGGCGAAATTGCCCTTAAAGGGCTCAACCGTTCATCCTTTGAGGATATGCTTATAAAAAATGCAATGCGCAGCTTATATAAGGTGGGCAAGTTTAAGTTTTACAAAGCCCAGTCCACCCTATATGCAGAGCCTTTGGAAGAATGTGATTTACAAGAAGCAGAAGACAGGCTGAGAAAAGTATTTGGCATTGCGGCCTTGTGCCGCGCCTGCATTGTAGAAAAAGACTTTGAGGCAATCCGCCTGGCAGCTGCAGAATACCTAAAGGATGAACTGGAAGATGCCAGAACCTTTAAGGTGACTGCCAAGCGGGCAGATAAGCGTTTTCCCATGAATTCGCCGGAAATTTGCCGGGAGTTAGGCGGCTATTTGCTGGAGTGCTATCCGCACTTAAAGGTGGATGTAAACAACCCTGAAATTACAGTGGTTGTGGAGGTGCGGGATTTTGCCGCCTATGTTCATCGGGATCAGCTGCCAGGGGCAGGGGGGATTCCTGTAGGCTCTGGGGGAAATGGAGCACTACTGCTTTCCGGTGGTATAGATAGCCCGGTTGCCGGATGGATGCTGGCTAAGCGGGGGCTACGGCTGGTGCCGGTGCATTTTGCTTCGCCGCCCTATACCAGCGAACGCTCGTTAATGAAAGTAAAGACACTTTGTGAAAAGTTGGTGCCTTGGTGTGGCCGTATCCGAATGCACACAGTACCCTTTACTGCCATACAGGAGGTTATCAAGGAGAACTGCCCGGAAGAGCTGTTCACTTTGATAATGCGTCGGCAGATGATGAGTATTGCCCAGGAGATAGCACTGCAAAACCAGTGTGGTGCACTGATTACCGGGGAAAGTGTGGGGCAGGTGGCCAGCCAGACACTGGCAGCGCTAAACTGTACCCAGCAGCCCATTGAAATACCGGTGCTTCGCCCGGTAATTGGCATGGATAAGGAAGAGATTATAACAATTGCCAGGCGGATCGATACCTTTGAAACCTCCATATTGCCCTATGAGGATTGTTGCACGGTGTTTACACCCCGACATCCCAAAACCAACCCCAAGTTGGCAGATATTTTGGCTGCGGAAGAAAAGATTGATTTTGCCAGCATGAGAGAAAAAGCCATTGCAGCTGTCACCATAGACATATTTGGCTAAGGTGCTTTTGTACAATAGGATGAAATGTTCTATCCCATGACCAAACAGCAACTGTAAGGATATTGCTGCTTGTATACCAACCAGCGTTGTCTCCAGCGAATTACCGGAAGGGTGTGTCCATAGAGTGGTAGCAGAACTGATACTGGTGCCTGCAGATTCAGCTGCACTGGAACCTGCAAAACAAACTGCCCAATATGTTGCCCGGGGCTTGTCTGCCATAGGTATCAAGGTTCGGGAGCAAATAAGCTTATGTTCAGGCAGGTCGGAGCTGCAAAAGGCAGTTGCGACTGCTTTAGGGCGCAGCAACCTTGTTATAACCTTGGGTGGACTAAGCAAGGAACAGGGGTATTTGGTTAAGACAGTTATCAGCCAAGGACTAGGGTTGGCTTTAGCTGAAAACGCTGTATGTTTGGAAGCTTTGCAAAACTATTGCCGCCGTACAGGGGAGCCATATAGCCTGGACGATAGGGCATATGCCCTATTGCCACAAGGAAGTGTGGCGTTCCCCGGCCAATACGGCAAAATTCCGGGGTGTGCGATATCCTCGGCAAAACAGCATATTATTATGATGCCGGACGCACAAACCGAAGCTGCGGCTATGCTCAATAAATATGTGGTGCCTTATTTAAGCGGAAATGAATCCCAAACAACCGTTACCCGCACATTGCGCACCTATGGTATTAAGGCGGAGCAGGTTCGGGCTGTGCTTTGTGAACTGTTGGATACCGCCAATCCCGCTGTAACTGTGGACAAAGAGGGAAATGAAGTGCTGGTGCGTGTAAGCGCCCATGCATCCTCCGGTCAGCAGGCAGCATCCTTGTGTACCCCTGTGTTACGCCAAATAGTGGATCGTCTGGGGGATTCAGCCTACGGGTTAGATGTGAATTCCCTGGAATCGGCGGTGGTGGGCAAGCTGCGGAAAAAGCAGCTGGATATTGCTGTAGCAGAAGCCGGGGTGGACGGTATGCTCACCCGGGTGATTACCGAAACCGATGGTGGCGCAGATATTTTGCGCTATTCTACTACTGTTGACCAAGACAACCGTAAGACCGAAAAGCTGGGCGTTGATCCCAAAATGTTAAAAAAGCAGGGTGGGGTTAGCGAGCAGGCGGTGGTGGCCATGGCTCATGGTCAAGCGATCTGACGAGATACTCCTCGGCGTGG
>CAYNCW010000240.1:0-4838 GCA_964395635.1 uncultured Oscillospiraceae bacterium | reverse complement strand
TGTAATCTCAGAAACACAATCTCCAAAGCAATGTGCAGTTGTTTTTGTAGCTTTTGACTATAAACCGCCGGATCAACCTGTGTGCACAAAGGAGAAATCAGGGCGAGACCAGGGTGTTTGTGGGTTTGCAAAGGGGAAAAACAGCAGTGCTATCGCTTCTGGACAGCTTGCTGATACAAAATAAACAGCCAGGGGTTACGCAGCAGAATAAGACGATTTATCCCGGGAAAAGAGACATGGGATTGGGATGCCTGTAAATCTGCCCAGAAAAAGTGGCAACTCTTTGTGCAATGTGATATTTTCATAAACAAAATGGTGAAATCGAAAAAAATATAGTGGATTTGATAAAGAAATACTTGACAAGAGAAAAACGATAGGATATTTTTAGTTAATAGATTTAATCAAACGAAAGGATATGGCTATGGTGGCTAGACAAATTTTTCCATGGGTTGGTTGCATAAGAGCGGGCTGTGGGATAGGGCTTTGTGATGAGGGGAGGGAAGGGAATTGAACTTACAGGAGGGCTTATTCGGGCTTCTTTCTTTGGTTACCCATGTGATTGAAGCCATAACGGGATTTGGTTCAACGGTTATGTCGCTGCCCTTTGGTATAGCGCTGGTGGGAGTTGGGGTGGCGGTTCCGGTTTTATCGGTTCATGCATGGCTGCTTTCTGCCTATGTGGTGCTTGTGGATTGGAAGAAGATTCAGTGGAAGCAGTATGTTACTGTGATGGCATTTGTGCTATTGGGGATGCCCCTTGGAATGTGGGCGTTTACTGCATTGCCTGAAATGGTGCTGAAATCCATACTGGCGGTGTTTATGGTAGTGATTTCGGTGAATGGGATTTTGCAGGCTGTGGGCAAAAGACAGGTGGGGACTACCGAGCCACAGGGGATGCAAAAATACATATTGTACTTTCTTTTGTTTATAGGCGGCATTATACATGGTGCCTTTAGCTCCGGCGGCCCACTTTTGATTATTTATGTGACCCGCACCATCAAGGAGAAAAGCCATTTTCGCGCCACCATGTGCGCATTTTGGTTTAGCCTCAACCTGATTTTGTTGGTGCGCAATGCGGTTACAGGGGTGTTTACTCCACAGGTGATGCGGCTGGGGCTGGTTACGCTGCCTTTTCTTTTGGTGGGTGTGCTTTTGGGGAATTGGGCCCACAGAAAGATACCGGATAAACACTTCGCACTTATGGTGTATGTTGTTTTGCTGATATCGGGCGGATTTATGGCTTATTCCTCCTTTCCTACTTTGATTGGATAACCTGCTACACAGATACGGATAAATGTATTAGGAGATGATATGTTATGGAAGCAACTTGGAATGGAACAACCTGGGAACTGTGCCTGAATGGACAGGTGCTGCTTCACGCTTCCCCTGAGCAGCCTATGCTGTATGTGGGGGTGGGAAGAGAAAATGTGGAGATGTATCGGGGCAACTTTGCAATTGAGGATTATATTATCCAGCGCATCCCACTTGCAATCTCTCAAGCCACCCAGACAGAAAATGGATGGCTGTTGGAGTTTCAAGGGCGGATACAGGCCACTGTCACCATATCCGGAGAGACGGTGGAGATGAGCTTTGAGCAGGTAGACACCAGCATCAATCGGTTTTGGCTACGGGTTGCGGCAGACACAGAGGAAAACTGTTATGGCTGCGGTGAGCAGATGTCCTATTTTAACCTGCGGGGGCGGCACTTTCCCCTGTGGACCTCGGAACCGGGGGTGGGGCGGGACAAAACCACCTTTGTAACCTGGCGATCGGATGTAGAAAACAAGGCGGGGGGCGATTATTACAACACCAACTACCCCCAACCCACCTATGTTTCTACCAGAAAATATTATCTCCACGCAGACTGCACCGCCTATGGGGATTTTGACTTCCGGAATGAACGCTACCATGAATTGCAGTTTTGGGCGGTACCCAATAGTATTCGGATTGAAGCGGCCCAGGACTGGCCATCCCTTCTTTACAAACTGAGCGGATTTTTTGGTCGCCAGCCGGAGCTGCCCGATTGGGTGCACGATGGGGTTATCATCGGTGTGCAGGGGGGGACCGAGCGATCCTTTCATCTGGCCGATCGTTCCATCCGCAACGGCATTAAGGTGTGTGGCATCTGGTGTCAGGATTGGGCTGGCAAGCGGGAGACCTCCTTTGGACGCCGTTTACAGTGGAACTGGAAACACAATGAGCAGATGTATCCGGGGCTTACTGAAAAAATAAAAGAATATAAGCAAAAGGGTATACGGTTTTTGGCTTACAACAACTGCTATCTGGTAAATGACGGGGATCTGTATCAGCAGGCCAAGGAAAAAGGGTATTTTGCCACCGCAATGGACGGGGGAGAGTATCTGGTGGACTTTGGAGAGTTTTACTGCGGGGTTATTGATCTCACCAATCCGGAGGCATATGACTGGTATAAGGGCTGCATCAAGGAGTACATATTGGAGTTTGGCATTGATGGGTGGATGGCGGATTTTGGAGAATATCTGCCCACCGACATCACCCTGCACAATGGTGTATCTGCCATGATAGAGCACAACCATTGGCCTGCCCTCTGGGCAAAATGCAATTATGATGCGGTTGTGGAAAGTGGCAAACTGGGGGAAGTGTTTTACTTTATGCGTGCAGGGGGGACTGGGTCTCAGAAGTACTGCACCTTGCTGTGGGCAGGGGATCAATCGGTTGATTTTACCACCCACGACGGGCTGCCCACTACCATTGTTGCGGCACTTAGCGCCGGTATGTCCGGATGTGGCCTGAGCCACAGCGATATTGGCGGGTATACCTCGCTGTTTGGCAATACCCGCACCAAGGAGCTGTTTTTGCGCTGGGCTGAAATGGCGGTGTTTACCACCATTATGCGCACCCATGAAGGTAACCGCCCAGACGAAAATTTCCAGTATTACGAGGATGCGGACACCATGGAGCAGTTTGCCCGTTTGGTGGATATTCATGTAGCGCTAAAGCCCTATCTGAAGGAGCTTGTGGCAGAAAATGCACAAAAGGGTTTGCCAGTGCAGCGGCCTTTGTTCTTACAATATCCACAGGATCCAAAAGCCTATGATATTCAGACAGAGTATCTGTTTGGGCCGGATATGCTGGTT
This sequence comes from uncultured Oscillospiraceae bacterium, assembly GCA_964395635.1. Lineage (GTDB taxonomy): Bacteria > Bacillota > Clostridia > Oscillospirales > Ruminococcaceae > WRAV01. The sequence continues at coordinate 1,722 of CAYNCW010000240.1, read as the reverse complement.
GCACCTGTTTGCAAGGAGGATGTGGATAGCTGGGAGGTGTATCTGCCGGAGGACAGCTGGGTTCATTTGTGGAGCGGACAGCCTTATGCCGGAGGTGTGTATCAGGTGGAGGCTCCTATGGGGCAGCCCCCGGTGTTTTATAGGAAGGATTCCAAGTATGCCTCTTTGTTTGGTGCTTTGCGCTAAGGGTTGGCTCATACTGGGCTACCAGTAGAAATTCAGGGTAGAGTTGTGAAGCTGTTGCCGGTCTCACATGGGGGACAATCCTGTCTGGGGAAAAACAGGCAGAGTAGGTTGGTTTCGGTGGTTTGTAGTAGCTGGAACTGTGCTGTGTTTTTGGGAGGAAGTAGGCATGGTTGGGAATTTGACGGTTGGAAAGCCATCCCTGGTTTTATGGAGCTTTTCGGTTCCTATGCTGCTTAGTATGCTATTTCAGCAGTGCTATAGCTTGGTTGACAGTATTATTGCCGGAAAGAGTATCGGGGCGGCAGCATTGGCGGCAATAGGGGTATCCCATCCCATTACAGTTTTGTTTTTGGCCATTGCATCCGGCAGTACTTTGGGTGCTTCGGTGGTTATTGGGCAGCTATTTGGTGCAGGGGAATACCATGGGGTGCAGTCAGCGGTTTTCACCGCCACACGGGCATTTTTATCCGCAGCCATTGGCATTACCGCTGTGGGCATTTGGGTTTCGCCAGCCCTTTTGGAGCTGCTGCAAACCCCTGGAGACATCCTACCCTTGGCGGTTGTTTATTTACGCGTGTATATCTGTGGCTTTCCCTTTTTGTATCTGTACAACATTGCAACAGGGACCATGAATGCTTTGGGGGATTCCAAAACGCCACTGTATTTACTGCTGTTTTCTTCGGCGCTGAACATTCTGCTGGATATACTCTTTGCAGTTGTTTTTAGATGGGGACTATTGGGAATTGCCTGGGCAACCTTTTTGGCACAAGCATTGGTGGGAAGCATTGCCATGCTTACGGCAAAGAGGCGTGTGGCACGGCTGGCCCCAGGGCAAGGGGAAAGACGGTTTGACCGGGGGTTATGTATACAAATTTTGCGCCTTGGCATTCCCAGTATGTTGCAGCAGATATTTGTCTCCTTGGGGCAGATGAGTATTCAGGGGGTTATCAACAGCTATGGTTGGGTTGTTGTAGCCGGATATACCGCTGCCTTTCGGATAAACACCCTTGTGATTATGGCCTTTAACACCTTGAGCAATGCGGTTTCTGCATATTGTGCACAAAACATCGGAGCCGGTTTAAAAGATCGGGTGCGGCAGGGGACAAAGGCCGCGATGGGCATGATTTTGTGTATGGCTGCTGTGGCTGTGCCGATTTTGTTTTTGTGGAGAGAGGCCATTATCAGCGGGTTTTTGAGCAAGGAATCTGCCCAAAGCATTGGGGTGGGCGCAGGTTTTTTACAGATCGTTTCGCCTTTTTATTTTTTGGTTTGCTTTAAAATTGTGGCGGATGGTGTGTTGCGGGGAATTGGCGCCATGGGTGAATTTATGGTGGGTACCTTTGCAGATCTGCTGGTTCGCATAGTGTTATCCCAGGTGTTTTATCGTATGGGGGCAGACAGCGCTGTGCTTTGGTGGATCTGGCCTCTGGCTTGGATTGTGGGGACCAGTTGCTCGGTGTTTTTCTATTGTAAAAAGATGCGAGGGGATATCCCTATGGCAACTCCAGTTACTTGATTTGGATAGCTTTGGTTTTG
>CAYNCW010000239.1:0-4871 GCA_964395635.1 uncultured Oscillospiraceae bacterium | reverse complement strand
AACCTTATATCCCTGTTGGGTGGACTAGCCCTGTTTTTGTACGGAATGACCGTAATGTCCAATGGACTGGAACGGGTATCCGGCGGGCGACTGGAACAAACCCTGGAAAAAATGACCGACAATATCTTTAAATCCATATTATTGGGAACCGCGGTTACAGCCGCTATCCAGTCATCCTCTGCCACCACTGTTATCGTTGTGGGGCTTGTTAACTCTAAAATTTTAAAGCTCCGACAAGCCATCGGTATTATTATGGGCGCAAACATCGGAACCACCATCACCGCCCATATTCTGCGATTGAGCGATTTAAATTCCACTGCGGGGGGCAGCATGTTCCTCCAGTTTTTAAAGCCAAGCACCTTGGCGCCTTTGGCGGCAATTATCGGTATGCTATTGCATTTTACATCAAAAAAAGCCTCCAAACGGGATCTGGGACTGGTGCTGGTAGGGTTTGGCATCCTGTTTTCAGGCATGTTCTCTATGGAAGCCGCTGTGCATCATCTGCGGGAGGTTCCGGCCTTTGCTGAGATGTTTGCCAGCTTTACAAATCCTGTTTTGGGTGTTTTGGTTGGTGCCGGGGTTACCGCCGTCATTCAGTCTTCTTCCGCTTCGGTGGGTATCCTTCAGGCCCTCACTGTAACCGGGGCTATCACCTGCTCTTCTGCTTTTCCTATTATCCTCGGTCAAAACATTGGTACCTGTATCACCCCTGTGCTTTCCAGCATCGGCGCATCCAAAAATGCAAAGCGTACAGCCATCATTCATGTGAGCTTTAATGTTATTGGTACACTAATGTTTTTAATCGGTCTGTATACCATACAATACACCATCGGCTTGCCCTTTTGGGATGACCCAATAACCAAGGGCGGCATTGCAGACTTTCATACCTTATTTAATGTTACGGTTACACTGCTGTTTATCCCCTTTGCCACACAGCTGGAAAAGCTGGCCAACTTCCTTGTGCGGGATGGCGAGGATGATAAAGAGCTTGACCAGGATACCGCTGTATTGGACGAGCGGTTTTTGGGTTCCCCCAGCTTTGCAATCAGCCATGCCAGAGAAGCAGTTATCCGCATGGCCAATCTTTCTTTGGAAAATGTCCGTCGTTCGGTAGAACTGGTGGAAAAATTTGATAGAAAAAAGATGGAGCATGCTGCAGAGGTGGAAAATGTTATCGACCGCCTGCAAAGCAAGGTGGATCAATATCTGTTAAAGCTCAGCCAAAATGAGCTTACCGAAACCGACAATATTGCCCTTTCCGAGGTGTTGCAGGTTGTAAATGAATTTGAGCGTATCGGCGACCATGCAGACAATATCTGTGAATGTGCCGAAAAGATAGACCAAGACAATGTTGTATTGTCTCAGGGCGCTATGGAGGAATTCCGCTCGGATTCCTCCGCAGTAGTGGAGATTTTGCAAATGGCGGTGGACGGCTATATACGCCGGGATACAGGCCTTGCCAACAACATAGAACCCTTGGAAGAGGTTATCAACATCTTGGTAGAAACCCTGAAGGTGCGACACAATGAGCGGCTAAAAAATGGGGATTGTGGTATTGAGTCTGCTTTTCCTTTTATCGAAATGCTGTACAACATGGAGCGTATAGCTGACCACTGCTCCAATGTGGGTGTGCATATCATCAGCTATTCCGGTGCCGGACAAGCTATGGATCGCCACGAATACCTGCGGGATATGCACCGTATTCGCACCGATGAATTCAATGCTAAGTTTGAACTGTACGACAAAAAGTACTTTGACCATATCAAACGCCAATAAGTATAATATTGTTTTCGCCTAGAATAAAAAAGCTGCTGTACCCAATCCACCCGGGATTTTGGTACAGCAGCTTTTCATTTAGATTCCATCAATACAATTCGTCTAATATTTTGTTCATTACATGCCCTGTAATCAGCTTTGGGTAAAAATAGGTGGATTTTTGGGGCATCTTTTCTCCTGCCCCAGCAACAGCGGCGATCTCCTCTACTCCGGTTGCCCCGATAATAAAGGCGCAGTTTGCCTCACCGTTATCTACAGCCACCACTGCTTCGGATATGTCTCGGGTGTAGATGAGGTTTTTCTGGTTGGCCATATTCTGCTTATCGATACCCAGCAGACGCTCCAACACCAATGTGTGGAGAATACTTACATCCAACCTGCGATAAGCATTGGATTTGTCCGGCAGCAGTGTATTCATGACATCTGCATCCCTCAAGGTAAGGAGCTTCCATTGGCCTTGAATATACAACACCATAGCCTTTTGATTTTGCGCTGCCGCCTTTGCAATTGCAGCCTCTCCCTGGACACTATCGGTATCGGTTATGGCAAAGTATTGGCTGCAACCTTCCAGCAGCTTTGCACAGTCCCAGTCCTGCAAATCCCGTACAATGCGGTGGGTGGGTTGCACCACCAAGCCTTCATGCTCCATGTGCAAAAGGGTCATCATAATATAGTTGCCGGGATGGGTATCATCGGTGAGAATCCCCTGCTCCTGAAGGTGCTTTTTGTAGCGAAGCCCGGTTTCATAACGGTGGTGGCCATCGGCTATGTACAGTTTTTTGTCAGCAAAGGCAGCCACCAGCTTTTCTATCTGTTGAGGATCTGTTACGTTCCATACCCTGTGCTCAATCCCATCAGCTCCTATAAACTCGGTGTCTGGAGCCTGAAGCGACAACCGTTCAATATTGGGGTATATGGCCTGTTCTTTGTCAAAATACAGCGAATAAATAGAGCTAAAGTTGCAGCCGGTAGCACACATCAGCTGGAACCGGTCGTCTTTTGCTTTGGACAGGGTTTCTTCGTGGGGTAGCACAATCCCCTGGGAAAACTCTTCCAGCTTGACCCGGCAGATAATTCCCTTGATGCTTTTTTGTTCCCCACATAAATCAAATACTTCCTCATAAATATAAAAAGCAGGTTGTTGGTCAGATTCTAAAACCTGCGCCTGCATCCAGTTGGAAAAGGTATCCCCTGCAGTTTTATAAGGGTTGTCCCCTTCTCTGGGCAGTTCCAGCCGGATGATGTTGTAGGGATTACGAGCCAGGTATTCCTGACGTTGTTCTTCGCTGATAATGTCATAGGGTGGACAAGCAAGTTCGGACATATTCCCGGCTTTGTGGGTAAAGCGCAATGCGCAAAAGGGCTGTATGGTTGCCAAACGTATCAATCTCCTTTTATTTGAGTTTGTGTTTGCCCTAGTATCTTACCAATACTATACCATACCAAAGCAAAATGTAAAAGTGCTCCACTGTTATTTCCTCATAAACCCACTGGCCCGGACGAGTATTCTCGTCCGGGCCAGTGCATATCCTTATGGCGCTACAGGATGATACAAACCAGCCCGCCGCAACCTTCGTTAATAATGCGTTCTATGGTTTCCTGAAGTTTTATCCGGGCATCTGAGGGCATACGATACAGCTTGTTGTGTAGCCCTTCGTTTACCAGCTCATGCAAGGATTTTCCAAATATATTGGAGCTCCAAATCTTTTCCGGATCCTCCTCAAAATCATTGAGTAGGAACATGACCAGCTCTTCAGATTGTTTTTCGCTGCCTACTATTGGGGAAATCTCGGTGGTTATATCCGCCCTCATCATATGTATTGTCTGTAGCAATTCGAGGTTTTGCCCCTCATACGGTAGATTTTAAACTTCTGCTCTTCTGAGAGAACCTTCAAATAGATCTTAATGTCGATTTCATTTTTCTTTTCGGTGGGGTAGACCTCTACTTTATCGAGTAAGGCATCGACGACCGGCAACGAAAAGCCATCCTTAAAATCTAGCTCGCCTGAGATAAGTTCCCGCAGTGCTTCCACATTCGCGGAGATTACCTTGTTCTTTTCCGCCTGCTCATTGTAGTTGGCGAGTTGGGCTTGTAGTTTCTCGATGTCTGCATTGAATTTGCTGTTGCGCTTTTCAAACTCCTCATTGGATAGGCGTCCCTCAATGGCAAGTTCCAGCAGCTTGTCCTTCATAGCAGTGACGCGGTCGATTTCCACCTTCGTTTTCGCCGCATCCTCCCGCAGGTCTGAGCCTTCGGAGATATTAGAGTAGATTTTGATGAGCTTATTGATAATCTCGGTCTTGTCCTTGACTATGCTCTCATAGCACTCCCGCATGATCTGTTCCAGCTCCGCAGTATAGATGATCGGCGACTTGCACCCGGCCAAGCCTCTTTCCGTGAAGTGTTTGCACTGCCAGACCTCTTTGTCACCGGATTTGTATTTGTACATTGTGCGGTAGTAAGGCGCGTTGTGCTCCATGCACCAGATCTTCCCAGAATAGGGGTACTTATTGTTGTAGGATGTGCGGTCATCTGCGCTCTGCTTGGAGCTGCGTGTCGCGAGGATGTAATTGGCCTTGTCCCATAATTCTTCGGAGACAATGGGCGGGACATTTTCTCCGTCTTTATACATCACCCAGTCGTCCTCATCATGGAACTTGCGGTCGTTGTGGCGGTAGTCAAGCTTGGTGCTCTTGCCGCCGACATAGTAGCCCTTGTATTTGGGGTTTGCGATGATGTTGCGGACGGTTGTGAATGAGAACGAGTTGCCGTTGGAGTTTGTATAGCCGCGGCGGGTGAGCTCGTCGCAGATTAGGCGAACGCCTAGGCGATGATTGGCGTAGAGATCAAATATTTCACGGACGATTTTGGCTTCGTTCTCATTGACTTCCAGTTTTCCGTCTTTTTTCTCATATCCCCACATGCGGCTGTTGCCGAGGACTACGCCTTTTTCGATAGAGCGCTTAAAGCCGAATCGAACACGTTCAGAGATTTTGCGAACCTCGTCCTGCGCGATGCTGGACATGATGGTGAGACGGAGTTCGGCGTCGGGCATCAGGGTGTTGATATTGTCAGATTGGAACAGGACCCCAAC
>CAYNCW010000238.1:0-4929 GCA_964395635.1 uncultured Oscillospiraceae bacterium | reverse complement strand
GTTGTATTGATAACCATGTATGTGTTGTTTTATCTAATGGCAAAGGTTAAAGCACGGATTCATTGGTATATAAGTATGCTGGATGCTATACCGTTCCCCCTGTCTGTAACTGATAACGACATGAACTGGACCTTTATAAACAAACCAGTTGAGGATTTGCTGCAAAAATCCAGAGATGAACTGGTGGGGATGCATTGCAGCAACTGGGGCGCGGGGATATGCAAAACCGAGAAGTGTGGTATCGCCTGCTTAAAACATAATATAAATCAAACCACCTTTGATCAGTTTGATCTCAACTTCCAGGTGGATACAGCCTATCTCCACGATAAGCATGGCAATGTTTCTGGCCACATTGAGGTTGTACAGGATATAACCAAGCTGAGCAGTGTGAACAAAATGACCACGCTTATGGATCAGATCAACCATATCAGCGATGGTCTATCATCAGGTGCGGATCAGGTGGCCAGCGCAGCCCAAGCCCTGGCGCAAGGCGCAACACAACAGGCCAGCTCAATTCAGGAGCTCTCCGCCTCTATCGCCGATATATCCCAGCAGGTACAACAGAACGCCCAAAGCTCTAAGCGCGCCAGTGAATATTCCCAAGCAGCCTCTGCCGCAGTGGAAACCAGCAACAAACAAATGCAAAAGCTAATGCTTTCCATGAGCGAAATAGACAGCAAGTCCAAAGAGATCAGTAAAATTATCAAAACCATTGAAGACATTGCCTTCCAGACCAATATATTGGCACTGAATGCTGCTGTGGAAGCTGCCCGTGCCGGTTCTGCCGGTAAGGGCTTCGCAGTGGTAGCAGATGAGGTTAGAAACCTGGCAGGAAAATCCGCCCAAGCTGCACAAAATACCACCACCTTAATAGAAAGCTCTGTATCTGCAATTGCTGAGGGTGTGAAAATTGCCGACATAACCGCCACCGACCTTTTGGAGTTGGTGGACGGTGCCAAAGCCACCACCGATTTAATCGAGGAAATTTCCAACGCTTCCAGCGAACAAGCTTTGGCTATTAGCCAAATAACCCAGGGGATTGAGCAAATATCTGCTGTTGTGCACACAAACTCCGCTACCAGCGAGGAAAGTGCAGCTGCCAGCCAGGAACTTTCCAGCCAGGCAAATCTACTTAAGCAGATGGTTTCAGCCTATCAGTCCCAAGATGCAGGAGCGAACTCTTCCATAAAACAAGATGGATTTTACACCGAAATCCCCTATGTACAAAAGGAGCTTTCGTCTACAAAATACTAAGCAATGAATATAAAATCCCCTATCTTGCAGCGTTACTTGGCTGTAAGATAGGGGATTTTTTTGTTGGATTAGTAGGTAAATTCTCTGCAATTATCCAGTGCGGTTCCCATAGAACAATCCACATTTGGGTCGCAAACAATATCAATTACCGCGGGCTTACCGCTCTCTTGAGCACGCTTTAGCGCTGCCTGAATCTGCTCCGGCTCAAATACCCGCTCCGCGTAGCAGGCAAAGCCTTCTGCTACCTGAACATAATCAATAATATCTTGGTTTTCCGGCATAGCAACGTCACATTCATATCCATAGGCATACTTTTGGTTTTGGCGGATTAATCCCAGATATGCATTGTTGACAATCACCACAATGACGGGAACCTTTGCTGCTGCACAAACTGCAAGCTCCTGAACATGGAAGGTAAAGCCGAAATCTCCCATAACCGCAACAGTTTGCTTGCCGGTGGCAACGGCTGCACCGAATGCCGCCGGTATATCGTATCCCAAGGTGCCTGCGCCGCCAGAAGGCAGGTATTGTCGTGGGGTTCCTACATTCTGGAGCTGACCTGACCATATCTGGGTAATCCCACATCCAGTGGTAAACACAGCATTTTCACCAAAGTATTCGTTTAGTTCAGCAAATACTCGGTGGGGGATAATAGGGGTTTGTGGGTAGTCGGTTTTTCGGGCAAGTTGCTCACGCAGCTTTGGCAGATTGGCAACCTCTTGATGATTGGATTTTGTACCGGATTTCTCAGCTTCCACTATCATCATCTCAATGGCTTTTTTAGCATCCGAAACAATGCCTAAATCTGCCGGGAATATCTTACCAATTTCAGATGGCTCGATATTGATATGTATAAACTTACGATCTCCCCGATATACCCCCATTGCCCCTGTGTGGCGGTCGGTAAAGCGGCAACCGATACCCAGCACCAAATCGGAATCCAAAAACACTTTGTTGCCAATAGGTTGGCCAACCTGAATACCGGCATGTCCTGCATTTAGGGGGTGATCCACCGGTATGCCGCCCTTTGCCATATAGGTGGTGATAACCGGCATGTTCAAAATTTCTGCCAACCCAACACATTCCTTGGTGGCTGCTGCTTCCAAAACACCGCCGCCCATAAGAAGCACCGGATTCTGAGCCTGTGCAATCATCTCAATAGCCTTTTGTATCTCCTGCACCTTGGCCACCGGTTTTTGGATTGTCTGGGGAGTATACCTAGCTGGGTCAAAATCAATTTCACTATTCTGCACATCCAGGGGCAGATCGATCAATACTGCGCCGGGTTTGCCTTCTCTGGCAATACGAAATGCCTCTGCAAAGGTGTTTACCACTGTTTTAGGGTCGGTAATGCAGTATGTCTTTTTGGCAATAGGCTCACAAATTTTGGCAATATCCACACACTGAAAGGCATCTTTACCAAGCTGTGCAGTAACTGCCTGCCCAGTAATAGCAATCACCGGTATACTGTCGATGTTGCAGGTATACAGCCCAGTAACAAAATTGGTTGCACCTGGCCCGGATGTACACAAGGCAACTGCCATCTTACCGCTGGCTCTGTAAAATCCCCCTGCTGCATGTACACATGCTTCTTCGTGGCGATGGCAATAGTGCCGGATGGTGCTTTGGCCCAGATATTTGTACAGTCCGTTAATCCCTGCACCTGGAATACCAAATGCAGTTGTAATCCCTTCCATCTCCAAGATCTTAATAATTGCTTCTGATACAACCATTTATCTTCCTCCTAAAGTATATTTGTTAAACAGTCTAGGGTAAACATAGTTTTGATCATTGCTTCCCATTATATCCCATATTGTAGGATTTCCGAAGGATATTAGTCCTTGCTGCCAAACTACTACCAATGCTGTATTTATAGAAGCCCTGCAATAAACGGACCCACAACCACCGTGAAGATGCCTGCGGTGACAATTGCAAGGCTGCTTAGAGCACCTTCCACCTCTCCCAGTTGAAAAGCCTTGGCGGTGCCCACTGCATGGGAACAGGTGCCTATAGAAAGGCCTTTTGCAACAGGGTCATGGATGCCAAACAACTTCCACAATAGCTGGGCAAAACAAGCGCCGAAAATGCCGGTTATGGCTATTACCGCTGCAGTCACTGCAGGCATCCCCCCTAGCTCCTGGGACAACGGCATACCAATTGCAGTGGTGATGGATTTTGGCAGCAAGGTGTAATATAGTTGGGGAGAAAGCTTCATAGCTGCCGACAGCCCCAAAACACTGAGCATAGAGGCAATGCTTCCGGAAAGTACCCCAGCGACAACTGCCACAATATTTTTCTTAAGAAGCTCCATTTGCCGATACAGGGGAACTGCCAGCGCTACCGTAGCTGGCTTTAATAGTATGGTGATCCAAGAAGCGCCTGTATTGTACTGCTCATAGTCAATTTTACACAGCTTGAGCACCAGGATAATGCCGATTGTGGCCAGTAATATGGGGTTAAGCACATCCAGTTTGCTTTTTTGCTGTATGGTCTGACCAATAAAAAAGAACAATAAGGTTAAGGCAATGCCAAAAAACGCGCTGGTATACAATGGTGAAAAGTCCATCTATCTCTCCAATCTGCCGCCATGGGCATTTAACTCTGCTCCTTGTGTTTTTGGTCTTTTCTGCGCACAGCTTGCACAACATGACCGGTTACAAAAAACACACAAATGCTGGATATGGCCACAACCGCCAGTATCTGCAAGATACTGCCTTGTATATAGGCATAGCTGTTCATCAGCCCCACTGTGGTAGGCACAAACATCAGCGGCATAACAGCAAGCAAAAAGTTGGCGGTTCCCTCCACCTGCTCCAACTTGAGCAACTTGCTGCTAAGCAGCATAAAAAGCAATAGTAATCCCCATACGCTGCCGGGAACAGGCATGGGTATAACAATGCTGAGGGCCTCCCCCACCAATGTTATCCCACAGAGTATAAGAAACTGTTTTGCATAAATCATTGTTAACCTCCAATTGCTTTACTGAGGGATTTTAACTAGCAAAGTATATCATAAACCATGAATATTGTCACTGGCTGGACAAGAGTTTCAACGGTTTTTTCTACAAACCCTGTGCTGTATAATATTGACAAACTTTACATCCCTCTGCCTGAAATTACACCTGCAATGTAGATATTTTTGGCTGGTTATCAGCTTTTTTTCATCACAATAAGCCCACCGATAAAATACAGAGATTGCGACTTTTTCGGCTTGCAACAGCATCAAAGGTATGATACAATATCTAGTGTTCATTTTAAACAATAAATACCACATATTAGGTTTATCCCCAAGGAGGACATTAAAAATGAAACTGGGCAAAAATGCCATAATGGTACTGGAAAAACGGTATGTTTCCCGGGACGAAAAAGGCAATCCAATTGAAACAGTGGAGCAGCTGTTCCGTCGAGTGGCAGGGGCAATCGCCAAGGCCGATAAAATTTACGACAGCAACGCAGACACAACCACCAGCGAATCCATCTTTTATGATATGATGACCAATTTGGAGTTTTTGCCGAACTCCCCCACACTGATGAATGCCGGTAAGGAGCTAGGGCAGCTCTCTGCTTGTTTTGTTCTGCCGGTAGAGGACAGCATGGAGGCCATCTTTGAGGCTATCAAGCAGGCTGCCCTTATACACAAATCCGGTGGTGGTACCGGCTTTTCCTTCTCCCGTTT
>CAYNCW010000237.1:0-4980 GCA_964395635.1 uncultured Oscillospiraceae bacterium | reverse complement strand
CCCCCGGCACAGCCGGGGGTTTTCGCTTACAAAAAAACTCGGATTTTCAATCAAAAATCCGAGTTTTCAGATTATATAATATTTGTTGACTTTTTATTCACACTATGGTATCATATCACAAATATTTTGACGCAATATGAGATCCTACATACGGCTCAATACAAACACAAGCGTTCCCATCACAATTCCGATCGTCGCCGCCATAGGAAGGATGCGTTTTAACACCTCACCTTCCTTTGATGGAATTTGTGCGGTAGTTGTTCCCAAAATTACATTTCCGGGTGCAATTGCATTTCCTATGGATGCCCCTGCGGTTTGAGCGGCAAGGAGCAACGCTGCATCAATGTTTAAGAGTGTTGCTGTTGTAAGTTGAAAGCCGCTAAACAATATATTGGAGGCCATGGTGCTACTTGTCATAAAAGCGCCCAACGTCCCAATTAGAGGAGAGATAAAAACATACACATCCCCCAGCGCACTCGCGACCCCTTGCGCTAGAACGACTGTTTGGCCGCTTCCACTCATTACTCTCGATGTCATCATAAGCATGATTACGGCAATACTGGACCGAATGGCTTTTTGGGAGGTTCTTTTAAGTATCCCTGTTGCACCGGATTTTGCAATCCATCCTCTTTTCCGGTAATATGCATACCCTACTACCGCCGAAATTAGCAAAAACAGTCCTGCATGGGTGAACAGTGAAATCGGTGAGAAGCGCTCAACCTCTTGATTGACAAATCCATATCCTGTTTGGGTTGCCGGAAAGGATAACCAGATTTTAAACTGGGAAAGCAACGTGTTGATTGGTCTTATTAGCAGAGCCATTACTGTGATAGCGGTAAGTGTGTAATATGGCATAAACGCATCATTGATGCTTTTAACAGGTTCGCTGGCTACACCTACCATTTCGCTGGGGGGCTGTTTAAGTGCTGCCTGCGTTGCACGCTCCTCGTTGCTAATAATCTCGCTTGTGGCAAAGTGCCAAGGGGTGCTATAATATTTGGTTTTTCCAAGCAAGATGATTGCAACAAGAGCAACACACGACGGAAGAAAGCATGCAAGAGTTTGATTGTAAAGTCCCACAACCATTTGCCCCCCTCCGTGGATGAGCGAGAGTATAGCAACGGCAAAAAATCCCTTCTTCACCCCCTCCAGTTTTGCGTAAAACCAGCAGATTGCAAGTCCGGAGGCAAGATTCCAGATCCAGATCAGCGCTGTTGAGTAGACAATCGTCTTTATGAGCAGCTGTTGATTATGATAAAGATTACTCTGCGCAGCCAATGCGTCCCACGCCACAGCAAGGGTGCCGAATGTTCCACCCCATGCTTGCCCAATAAGAGGGATGACAACGCTCCATACCGGTAGAACACCCATACTTGCCAAAAGCGGCGCTGCAACTGCCACAGGTACTCCGAACCCTGTAATCCCCTGCAAAAAGCTGGTAAACACCCAGCCGACAGCAAGAATTTGAAGCAGTTGATTTGGCGTAAGTTTTTTAACACCGCTTTTAAATGCTCCAAGCACTTTTGCTTCATTGGTGATCTCGTATATTAAAATAGCTGGCCAAATTACCAAAAGCACATTCAGCGAACTCCAGGCTCCTTTGGTTATTTCAAACAACAACAGACTTGCACCCGACTTAAAGGAGGTGACCGCTACAACAACGGTCAGTACAAGTGCCACCGGAGCTGCTTTATAGCCTCCCCATTTTAATTTAACCATCAGAAATAGCAGCGAAGCAATTGGCAATACAACAAGCAACCAGGTGTAAATGCTTATCGGAATAGTCATAAAATCCTCCAAATTCATTGTTGGTTTTTCTAGCCCAATTCACTAATATAGTAGTATATTTCCAGATTGTCAATAGCAATCTTCACATAAGCTCGCATAAATTACCGGTACTATTGTAAAAAAACATAAAAAAGGATGATCTAAAATGAAAATGGATGGTTTTATGGCAATGACCGTGATCTGTATCATATTCGCAATCGGGGACGTTATCTCAACGAAAACCAAAGCGGTATGTTCCACAATGTTTGTATCTGCGGTTCTGCTGCTAGTCGGGTTCCAAACCGGAATCCTGCCAAAGGATATCTTTAATGTATCAATGCTGCTTCCCGTTGGTGGCATTCTCATCGCTTTTTTAATTACCCACATGGGTACACTTATGAACATACAGGAGCTTATTGAGCAGTGGAAGACTGTTATTATTGGGGTATGCTCAATGATCGGCATATGCCTTGTTCTATATTTTATAGGACCCATCTTTATTGATAGGGTCTATGCGATAGCCGCCGCTCCCAGCATAGCAGGTGGTGTTGTGGCAGCGATTGTTATGGGTGAAGCGGGAGACGCACTGGGCCTTACGGACATTGCTGTTTACGGAGCCTTAATTGTCGCGGTACAGGGACTTCTCGGTTTCCCCATAGCTTCTTTTTGTCTGCGCAAGGAAGCGATAGTGATTAGGAAAAAATTTGCCGAGTGCGGGCATGGTGTCCAAAATGCGGCAATAGCTCAAAAAGAAAAGAAATACCTTATCCCCCAGCTACCCGAAAGCCTCAGAGGCTCTAGCAATATTTTGATGGCAAAGCTTGGAATCGCAACCGTATTTGCCATCTGGCTTGCCGGACTTACAAACGGAGTCGTACACAGATTGGTTGTGTGCCTCATTGTGGGTATACTTCTGAAGGAGATTGGATTCCTGGAAGACAATATCATGATGAAGGCCAATGCCTTCGGTTATGCGATGATTTCGATTCTAGTTGTTATTTTTGCCAACTTGGCCACCGCTTCTTCAGAAATGCTTATAAGCCTTGCGTTCCCGTTGGTTATTGCCTTTGTACTTGGCACAGTGGGTATTTTAGTTGCAAGCGTTATCGCCGGTAAGCTGCTGAAAATATCGCCCTATATGGCGATTTCGATAGGTGTATCCACTATGGTTGGATTCCCCGGAACGTATATCATCTCCAACGAGGTAGCAAGATCCATGGGTGAGACAGACGAGGAAAGAAAGTTTATTTTGGATAACATACTGCCCAAGATGCTGGTTGCAGGATTTGTAACTGTAACGGTTGGATCTGTTATAGTTGCTGGCATTATGGTGAACTTTATAAAGTAAGGCAATAGAAAATTTAACTTTGGATGTGTGAAAAATGAACGAGAAAATACTGTTTAAAGGCGCAACCATCATAGACGGTACCGGTGTAATGCCAGTTCAGGCCGATATGTTGGTTGAAGGGAAGACGATATTAGAAATCGGCAATATTACTGCAGATGATGTGAAAGTGGTAGATTTAAGCGGGAAAACCGTCATGCCCGGAATGATCAACAGCCATATACACATTACCTTTGAAGGCGATTCCCCCGACCCTAACGGATTGATGGCAAAAGAATCCAATGCTATGATAACCATTCGGGCAATGCGCAACCTAAAAAAGCAACTCCGCTCAGGCGTTACTTATTTTAGAGATATGGGCGCTCGAGACTATATCGACATCGATTTGAGGAATGCACGCAATAAGCAATTGATTGACGGCCCGGAATTTATTGTTTCCGGCAAATACCTCACCATGACTGGCGGACATGGCTGGAACATTGGTCGGCAGTGCGACGGATGTGACGAGGTAAGAAAGGCTGCCAGAGAACAACTAAGAGCCGGCGCCGATGTAATAAAGATTATGGCTACCGGTGGCGTGTTAACCGAGGGGGCTGAACCAGGTTCGCCACAGTTTACCTTCGAGGAAATTCAGGCTGCCGTTGAGGAAGCACACAAGGCTGGGAAAAAGACAGCGACACATGCACAGGGTTCAACCGGGATACTGAATACTGTGCGTGCGGGAATTGATTCCGTAGAGCATGGGTTTTACTTGACAGATGAGATTCTGGAGCTGATGCTCAAAAAGGGCACTTATCTTGTTCCCACTCTGATTGCACCCTATGCTATCTTCCAGGGGGGAATTGAAGCTGGCATTCCTGAATTTGCGGTGGAGAAGACAACAAGAGTCCTTGACGTGCACGCAGAAAGCTTTCAAAGAGCATACAAAGCCGGCATAAAAATTGCGTTAGGCACCGATTCTGGCACTCCTTTGAACCGGCACGACAAAACCGCTTTCGAGCTTAAGCTTATGGTGGATAACGGCATGTCTACGATGGATGCAATCGTGTGTGCCACAAAGAATTCGTCTCTGCTGCTTGGTATTGACAGCAAATATGGCACGCTTGAAAAAGGGAAAATTGCAGACTTTATTGTGCTGGATGAGAACCCGCTGGAAAATATAGAAGCTATACTGAATAATCTAAACTGTGTTTACAAGCATGGAAAGCTGGTGGATTAGACGCAGTCTTTTGCAACGATACTCTAGGAACTCTTCTGCAACAGCTGCTACTATTTAATATGGCGAAACAGCCCCACAAGCCGTCGGTTTTTGGGGCTGTTTTCTTTTGGAACTACCAAAAGAAAGTCTGTTTCACCTTGGCTGTATCCTTGTCAAAAATGTGTACAAGACTTACCTTCCATGATTTTCTAAGAGTAATATAGTATGCTTCAAGTCAATATTACAAATTAACTGACAAATTTTGAGTGATGCATTTGCACTTAGCTTGAATAATGAAGCAACGGGTTATTTAAACTAAAACGTAGGCTGAAGCATTATAACTTGGTGCACGATACCACCGCCTACTCCCAAAATTGTTTAAATAAAATCCGTGTTTTTTTAATTGACTTCAAATTTGTACCTTGAAATGAATAGCTTAAAGAATGTGATGATCACATAATTTAACAGCGAAAAAAATTCCAAGATGACCTCATCAATGCAAGATTTCGTGGGGTTTTTGGCGCTCCGAGACAAGCGCGGTTAAACAGAAATAAACCTCTGTTAGCTCTATAGGTATGATTATTTATATTCGCTTTAACAAGGAGACAGCATATGGTATGGAAACACATTCAAATACCGAACGGAGAAACAACTATATTTTGCAATGCGT
>CAYNCW010000236.1:3258-4991 GCA_964395635.1 uncultured Oscillospiraceae bacterium | reverse complement strand
AGAATGTTGTTCTTGGTGAATTCCATCATCTCTTTAGCCATGTCTACGTCGCGGATAGAGCTTTCGGCTGCAGTCAGGTTCTCTTTGGTTACACCCAGGTTGTTGATGGTGTGCTCCAAACGGTTTTGCAGAGCACCAAGGTCTGCACGCTGTGCGGATACCTGGTTGATTGCTTTGTCGATTACATCGATAGATGCAGCTGCATCCTTCTGGGTTCCAATAGTAACGCTGGCGATGTTTTTGCCGCCTGCAGTGTCACCGAGGCCCAAGGTGGACATATTGCTTACCTTTACACCAACCCGTTGGTCAGCGGAGCCGTTGGCACCAATCTGGAAGGTCAGCTCGTTGTTAACACCGGAAATCATAGCGTTGTCAAAGTTTACGCCTACAGTACCGTCGAGTGCACCGGCAGCGTCGGAAGCGTAGCTGATTTCGATGCCTTTGGCAACACCGTTCTGGGGAGGTGCATTAAAGCTAATGGTCATGTTTACGTCGTTGGCATCCTTAAAAGTAACATTGTTGCCGGTAATGGTTGCTTTGGTGTAGTCGCCGCCGTCCAGGCTAATATATGCGCTGCCGTCAATCACCATCAGGTCAGCTTTTACATTAAAGGTGCTGCTTGCAGTCAGAGCTGTTCCAGCATATGCACCGGAACCGGTGTTGATATCCATGCCAGCTTTGTCGCCTTTTACTGCACCCATGGTGCCGTCCAGCAGGTTGATGCCGTTGTAGTGGGTAGAGCTGGAGATACGGTCGATTTCGCTTTTCAGAGCGGTAACTTCTTTGTCCAGGTTTGCGCGGTCGGTTGCATCGTCGTAAGTACCGTTGGAAGACTGCACTGCCAGCTCACGCATTCTTTGCAGGATAGCGTGGGTTTCGTTCAGGCCGCCTTCAGCGGTTTGCAGAAGGGATACACCGTTTTCGGAGTTCCGGGTAGCCATGTCCAAGCCGCGGATCTGGCCACGCATTTTTTCGGAGATAGCAAGTCCGGCTGCGTCGTCACCGGCGCGGTTGATGCGGAAACCGGAAGAGAGTTTTTCTAGGTTCTTAGCGCTGGAACCAGTGTTTACGCCCATTTGTCTGTGTGCATTCAAAGCAGAAATGTTGTGTTGTACTACCATAATGATTTTCCTCCATGTGCCCGTTTGGGCTGTTTTTTTATTTTTTATCTATACTTTTTCGAGGACTGCGCAGCATCTTGCTGCCCGTGTTGTCTCTCGTTGTTGTCTGTATACTATATCGTCTCATTTGTTAATAAACTTTACGTTTTAAATCTTTCCAATCCTACCAATTCAGTAGACATTGAAGCGGTAAAAAACAGTCTCTACAGGTTTGTCTGTATACTATATCGTCAGTGGAGTTGGTAAACTTAATGGCTCAATTTCTTACAACATGACTTGTCTGGTCCACATTTATATATTGTGTTATTTACTTATGTTTTCTGCCAGATACCCTACCCCCATGCTGCTGTGTTTGCTTGTGTACATACTATATCGTCTCTCCGGCCGATAAACTTAATAGCGGAATTTTTGCCAATCTAATTTTTATAAATAAACTTTATTAACATAAAAATGTGCGCAAAAAACCGCGACGAAAAACTCGCCGCGGTTTTTTATATTTGCAAAGTATAGTCTACTATTTAAGAAGTGACAATACGCCTTGGGGAATTTGGTTGGCTTGAGCCAGCATTGCCTGAGAAGCCTGCACCAAGATATTGTTCTTGGTAAACTCCA
>CAYNCW010000236.1:0-3158 GCA_964395635.1 uncultured Oscillospiraceae bacterium | reverse complement strand
TCCACGTCGCGAATAGTGGATTCAGCTGCGGTGAGGTTTTCTTTGGTTACACCCAGGTTGTTGATGGTGTGCTCTAACCGGTTTTGCAGTGCACCCAAGTTTGCGCGCTGAGCAGAAACATAATTTGTAGCACCATCAATAATTGCAATAGCATTATTAGCACCGGATTGTGTGGAAATATCAATATCATTAATGCTTTTGTTGGCTATTGTAGATCCAATATTTGCTGGATCCATTATACCAATTTTGGAAGAACGCATATCGTATACTTGTAATGAAACCTTCTGGTCTGCACCACCATTGGCACCGATTTGGAAGGTTATCGCATCGCCCTGCTTAGCTGTAGCAAAATCAAGATTTGCCAATGTTGCAGTTTGATTGTCTGCGGAACCAACATTGTCTTTAGTCAAGGCAGCTGCTAGTGTACCGCTAATATTTAAACCATTCGCAGGATTTGCTGCACCAATTGTCACATCTACTTTTGCATTTGTTGATGTTGCATCAGTTCCCTTTGTTCCGTTAATGGTAAAGGTAACAGTAGTGCCACCAGCATAAGTACCAGAAACCGCATAGGTACCAACGTTACCAGAGACTGCATAAGTACCATCATTTTTCTTGGTAAGGATCAGATTGTAATCAGTATTAGCTGCAATTGTCTGTGCATCATTGTCACCACTCTTATGGGTTGCTCCCGTAAATTTAACTTGAGTCACACCCGCATCTGCTGCAGAATTAAGTGCCGTGGAAGCAGTTCCTACTGTGCTTAAGCTGCCATCCAACAGTTTAATGCCGTTGTAGTGGGTGGAGGTTGCAATTCTGTTGACTTCGCTTTTCAGCGCGGTTACTTCCAAAGCAATCTGCTTGCGGTCGTCGTCCTGGTATGTACCATTGGCGGACTGCACAGCCAGCTCGCGCATTCTCTGCAGGATAGCGTGGGTTTCATTCAGGCCGCCCTCAGCGGTTTGAATCAAGCTGATGCCGTTGGCGGTGTTTTGCTCTGCCATAGCAAGGCCGCGAATCTGGCCACGCATTTTTTCGGAGATAGCAAGACCGGCAGCATCGTCACCGGCGCGGTTGATGCGGTAGCCGGAAGAGAGTTTCTCCAGGTTTTTTGCAGTACCGCCGTTGTTGATGCCTAAATTTCTGTGGGAGTTAAGAGCGGAAATGTTGTGTTGAATAATCATAACGAGCCTCCATGTTTTTTAAGTATTTTTTTAATTTGTCACCCAGCAGCGCGTTTCTTACGAGCCGCTGGATGTGCTACGCGGATAGATACTGCTGAAAAAATGCTAGGCTACTGTCTTATCTGAGGAGAGACAGAACGCCTTGGGGCAGCTGGTTGGCTTGGGCCAGCATAGCCTGAGAAGCCTGCACAAGAATATTGTTCTTGGTGAACTCCATCATCTCTTTAGCCATATCCACGTCGCGGATGGTGGATTCAGCAGCGGTGAGGTTCTCTTTGGTTACACCCAGGTTGTTGATGGTGTGCTCTAAGCGGTTTTGCAGAGCACCCAGGTTTGCGCGGGTTGAAGAAACTTGGTTGGTAGCTGCATCGATAACGGCAATTGCTTTGTTGGCTTCTGATTGGGTTGCAATGCTGATGTCGCGAATCTTGTTGCCTGTTTTGATACCGATATGTGCAGCAGACATATTTTCCACATGGAGGTTCACTCTTTGGTCTGCCCCACCATTGGCTCCAATTTGGAAGGTCAGCTCAGAGCTTTCAGTGGCAATAGTCGCATTGGCCAAGGCATGGGTAGCAATGATGGCCGCATTACCTGCAGTAGCGTTAGTAAGTAACGCAGTAGTTTGGTTAGCAGCACCAGAAGCAAGTTTGATTCCACTGATAACGCCAGAATTTTTGCCACCTGCTAAAGCTTTTATATTTGCGCCATCATTATTGGTCAGCTTAGCAACAGCTGCCCCTGTATCATCAACAAATACATACTCATCTACTGCTATTGTTCCTGCTGCGATTTTAGTTCCTGTTACATCGTTAAAATTATCTTTATTTGTTCCTGTTGCCAGCACAGCTCTATAGGTTTTATCGCCAATTTGCAGCGCAAGCTGGGGTGCATCAGTAGCGGCTGTTCCCGTGGATGTTACAATAATTTTAGCGGTTTCACCATTCAGACTGCTAGAAGCAGCAATAGTGCTTATGGATAAAGTACCTTTTACAGGGCCAGCGTTATTGGTTTGGCTAAATCCAAGCTTTGCCAGTTCCACAGCAATGGCGGTTTCGCTGCCATTTACATGATTTGCATTAGTTGAACTAACTTCTGTAGCCTTGGTACCGCCTAAGCTACCATCCAAAAGGTTAATGCCATTGTAGTGAGTTGAAGAAGAAATTCTATCGATTTCATCCTTCAGTGCATTCACTTCCAAAGCAATCTGTTTGCGGTCGTCGTCCTGGTATGTACCATTGGCGGACTGCACAGCCAGCTCACGCATTCTTTGCAGAATAGCGTGGGTTTCATTGAGGCCGCCCTCAGCGGTTTGGATCATGCTGATGCCGTTGGCGGTGTTTTGCTCTGCCATAGCAAGGCCGCGGATCTGGCCACGCATTTTCTCGGAAATTGCAAGACCAGCAGCGTCGTCACCGGCGCGGTTGATGCGGTAGCCGGAAGAGAGCTTTTCCAAATTTTTGGCAGTACCGCCATTGTTGATCATCAGGTTTCTGTGGGAATTCAGAGCAGAAATATTGTGTTGAATAATCATAACGAACCTCCATGTTTTTTGTGTTAGATTCAATAGGCTTTTTGTGGATGACCCACCCCCATCCTAGACGTGAGCCATCTTCTGACTATGGATGCGGTACTCCGCGTAAAATACTGCCCCCACAGGCAGAGATTGCCTATTATGTCTACATTTGTATTATCGGAAATAACCTGCTAAACTTTAGAAATTTCTATGGGGTTTTCTGCAAAGGCATACAACGTCTTTTTGTTGTATACATCCTAAAAAACGTAAAAAAAGGACTCAGTTGTGACTGAGCCCTTGAATCCTTGCAGAATATGTATAGTTTTATATAATTCAATAGGTAAAGTGAACAAAAAAGGTGGCCTTTTGGCCACCTTTTTTCTAACCAATTATTGTACTGTAAGGGTTATCTCAGAAGCTGGAGAACACCCTGGGGCTGTTGGTTAGCCTGAGCAAGC
>CAYNCW010000235.1:0-4994 GCA_964395635.1 uncultured Oscillospiraceae bacterium | reverse complement strand
CTAATTACAATTATGTGTATTTGATTAGATGTGCGCATACGAAAAATTCAGCTACATAATCGTATAGGAGGTATTCTCGGAATGAGAAAACAACAACTCAGAGTGGCTTTGCTTGCACTGCTTTTGGCATTGGTGATTATGCCTACAACCGGTTCTGCACTTTTTGAAAACAACAGTGTGTCTTGGTTTAACAATGGAGGATCTACCAGCACATCTAAACCCACCAGCTCCAATTATCCCCATAGCGCTATGCAGAAAAGCATTGCCGACCATGCTGCTATTAATCCTGATGTGGTGGGCTGGCTCACCATTCCCAACACCAACATGAATTTCCCCATTACCTATTCCAACAAGGGAAATAACTACTATGTTGCCAGAGACTGGAGAGGCACCAACTATCCCAACATTAACTATAAAAACTATGTAGATACCGCCACCTATCTGGATTACCGGGCACAGCTGGGAGAAGGTTGGAAAAACGGTACCTCCCGCAACCTGGTGCTGTATGGCCACAACTGGAACAATCTGCGGGCACCTTTTGCTGTGGGCAATGTAAAGGGCTATTCCATGTTTGCACAGCTGCCAAGCTACACCGATATGGATTTTGCCAAATCCAATCCCCACATCTATTTCTCTACCGCCAAAAATGAAGGCATCTGGCGTGTATTTGCAGTAGCCTATACCGAAATGTCCCCCAACTTCTTTTACAACAATCCCAACCCTACTGCAGAAGGATTTACCCAGATCATCAACGAGTGGAAAGCTCGCAGCATCTATAACTTTGATGTGGATGTAAACAACACCGACCGCATTGTAACCCTTTCTACCTGTACTCGTCAGTATGCTGCCGGTGAAATGCAGCGGTATGTTGTAGTTGCACGTCTTCTGCGGGATGGCGAAAGCGAGGCCGATGCTGTAACCGTATCTGTAAACAGCAATGTAAAACAGCCCAAATTTTAAATTTACCTTTCTGAATATTGCGTTCTAAGGCAACCAACGATAATAAAAGCAGGCGCACAACAGGGCTTTCTCCCGATGTGGTTTGTATTGGTGCTATGCCCTGGAGTGCGAACAGTATACTATTATCTAAGGAGGTCCGTGTAGCGCGGATCTCCTTATTTTTGTGGTTCTTTTCCCTGTTTTTCACCAGCGACATATGCTATACTATAACCAGTACTAAGGTATGGCTAACTATTGGTTTAAAAACAGCCAAGGCCCTGTGTTTGTTCCCTTTTAGCGGAATAAACCCAACAGGTATCCATGGCAAACGAAACAACTAAAGGCGGGGATAACAATGAGAATTAGCGCAGAAGAATTTGGCGTTTTGCCAAACGGGGATAAGGTAACACTGTATACCCTGGAAAACAACAATGGCATGCGGGTAGAGGTGCTAAACTACGGCGGGATTATCCGCAGCATCCAGGTTCCGGATAGAAATGGAGAGCCCGGTGATGTAGTTTTGGGATATTCCGAGCTTACTCCTTACCTGAAAAATCCCGGATATTTTGGGGCAGCCGTGGGCCGCAACGCCAACCGTATTGCAGGGCCAGAACTGAAAATATTCGACCAACAATACAAGCTGGAATGCAATGACGGCCCAAACAGTTTGCACAGCGGCTCTGGTGGTATTTCCTTTCGCTTGTTTTCCTCCGAGGTGCACACATTCAACAATCTGCCTGTTCTGCTGCTGCATATGGTGCAGCCGGATCTTTCCGATGGATTCCCCGGCAATTTGGAGCTAAATGTAATCTACGCCCTTACCGATGACAATGCACTGATGATTGATTATCGGGGTGTATCGGACAAAAGCACTGTTATCAACCCCACCAACCACAGCTACTTTAATCTGGCAGGGCATGATAGCGGCACCATGTACGGCCATGAGCTGGAGCTGGCAGCACATTTTTACACGCCCTCCGGTCCGGATTGCATGCCTACCGGTGAAATTCTCAATGTTGCGGGTACTCCATTGGATTTTACAACTCCAAAGGCCATCGGCAAGGATATCTCCAGCAGCTATCCACAGCTCCACCAATTTGGCGGATACGATCACAACTTTGTGCTGGATGGTACTGACTACCGCAAAGTTGCCACAGCCTATGAGCCTGTAAGCGGCCGGGTTATGGACGTATTTACCGATCTGCCGGGTGTTCAGCTCTATACCGCAAATGCCATAAAAGGTGAAATTGCCGGTAAGGATGGCGCCATTTACCGCAAACACCAGGCTTTTTGCTTAGAAACCCAATTTTTTCCCAATGCCGTAAATTTCCCCTGGTTCCCCACCCCTATTTTCCTGGATGGAGAAGAATACTCCTCCACCACTACCTACCAGTTCTCTATCAAATAGCACCATTGCCTATTGTTATAGCTTATTATCGGGGCCAATTCGCTGCCTTCAGGCTCTATACTATATCAAGATGTTTAATAGGAGGAATTACACATGCAGGTTTTGGTAATTAACGGCAGCCCCCATAAGGATGGATGTACCTACACCGCTCTCACCGAAGTAATCAAGCAGCTGGAAGTGCACAATATCTCCACACGGGTGATACATGTTGGCACTAAGCCAGTTCAGGATTGTATCGGATGTATGGGATGTGCGCGCAAAAAAAGCTGTGTGTTTGAAGAGGACGCAGTGAATGAAGCTGCACGGTTAATGGATGAATCCGACGGATTGCTGGTGGGTTCCCCTGTGTATTACGCAGGCCCAAGCGGCGCGCTGTGCTCCTTTCTCAACCGCATGTATTTCCAGCGTATTGCAACCCCCGAGGCATTTGCCAACAAACCCGCCGCTGCTGTTGTTAGCTGTAGACGTGGCGGTGCCAGTGCTGCCTTTGACCGGCTGAACAAGTATTTTAGCATAGCCAGGATGCCGGTGGTATCTTCCCAATACTGGAACGCGGTGCATGGGTCTACCCCGGAGGATGTTCGTAAAGATCTAGAAGGGCTACAAATCATGCGCACCCTAGGGCGCAATTTTGCTTGGATGCTGCAAAATATTCAGGCATCTGCAAACACCATTCCCTCTCCGGAAATAGAGCCAATCACCCGCACCAATTTTATACGATAAGCTTAAAAAAGCTGCACCACATTCCTTTTGGAATATGATGCAGCTTTTTTAGTCCATTACTAAACAAAAATGTGAAAGTCACATAATTGCTATATGTATATTCCAGCCACTTTTACACAATTTGTTTTGCTAAACACTTGCATCTAATGTACGAAAACGCTTTGATGCATTTTCCAATACCTTCTTATTTTGGTCACCAACAGGTTTGCTAACCACCGTTTTGGTTACTCCTCCAGAAACATATTTACGTCCGCAATCCGGGCAGATGCCGTACTCCAGGCTCACAGTGCTGGATACAACCTCTCCGCCTTTGTCTCTTGCTTTTGCTGCTTCGCCTGTTACATGCTCCCGCTCATGGTTCATAACAGTAGAAGCGGCAGAATGGGTGGGTATATGTTTCGGCGCTTGAAAGGATACGGACTTATCCCCAGACACGTCTGCATATGTACGAGCAGCACAGGTGGGGCATTCCTCCTGGCCATTGCGAATTCTCTGTTCCAGATCGGATTTTGCTGTGTTTTGTTCTTTAGCAACACCGTTGGTGGCGAGGCGTTTTTGCTGGGCACGGTGTATACTCTCCCGCCACATATCCATCATATTTACCTTGGTATTTTGATAATCGTTTGTTGCAGGGTTGATAGAGCCGTTTTTTCCAGACATACGCTTCCCCTCCTTTTGTAAGTTATTATCAGTATACGACAGAAATCTATCTCTGTCAATCTACAAGCTCTGGGATTTCGCCGGTAAAATCTGTAGAATTTGATAGAAAGAAACCCGGCCATTACACCAGAAGTTGTAAAAACACGACAAAAGACCCTCCGCTGATATGCGAAGGGCCTTTGCACAACTTTATGCTATTTTTCTAAGCAGGTGGCTATTAATACATGCCGCCCATGCCGCCGCCTGCAGGCATTGCAGGAGGATTCTCTTCTTTGATATCGGTAACCAAAGACTCGGTGGTGAGCACCATGCTGGCAACCGAAGCAGCGTTTTGCAGCGCAGAACGAGTAACCTTCGCAGGGTCAACGATCCCAAAAGCTATCATGTCGCCGTATTTCTCGTTCTGGGCGTCAAAGCCGTAGCCAACAGCGCCGTTTTGCATGATCTTGTCAACGATAACAGAACCTTCCAAACCAGCATTTGCTGCAATCTGGCGGATAGGGGCTTCCAGAGCTTTTGCAACGATGCAAGCACCGGTACGGATATCGCCTTCAGTAGCGTCCACAACAGCCTGTACAGCAGGAATAACATTCAGGAATGCTACACCGCCGCCGGCGTTGATGCCCTCTTCCACAGCTGCCTTGGTAGCTGCCAAAGCATCTTCAATGCGGAGCTTCTTCTCCTTCATTTCGATCTCAGTAGCTGCGCCAACCTTGATAACTGCTACACCGCCAGCCAGTTTAGCCAGGCGCTCTTGTAGCTTCTCTTTATCAAACTCACTGGTGGAGATTTCAATTTCGTTTCTAATCTGGGCGATTCTGTCTTCAATGGCTTTCTTATCGCCTGCGCCATCCACAATGATGGTGTTTTCTTTCTGAACCTTAACCTGTTGTGCACGGCCAAGATCGCTCATGGTAGCTTCTTTCAGCTCCAGACCCAGTTCTTCGGTGATAACCTGGCCACCGGTGAGGATAGCAATATCCTTGAGCATTTCTTTTCTTCTGTCGCCAAAGCCAGGTGCTTTTACAGCAACACAGGTAAAGGTTCCACGCAGACGGTTTACAATCAAAGTGGAGAGAGCTTCGCCTTCCACATCTTCTGCAACGATAACCAGCTTCTTACCAGCTTGAACAATTTGCTCCAGCAAAGGCAGAATTTCCTGTACGGAAGAAATTTTCTTGTCAGTGATAAGGATATAATCATCGTCGATAACCGCTTCCATCTTCTCGGTATCGGTTACCAGGTAGGGGGTGACGTAGCCCCG
>CAYNCW010000234.1:0-5040 GCA_964395635.1 uncultured Oscillospiraceae bacterium | reverse complement strand
TCCGAAGATTACCCTTGTGAATGATCCAGGCTCTGTTTACCGTACCTTTATCAATAAAAAGTGGCTGACCGATCTTGGGTTGGAAGAACCAAAAACACTGGATGATTTTTATAATACCCTTGTAGCTTTTAAGGAAAAGGACCCTTCCGGAACAGGGAAAATTGTTCCGCTGGGCGGAAACAATAAGGAATACAATCCATATGCCTTTATCCTGTCAGCAATGGGCTTTGCCTTATCGGGAAAGCAGGAAACAAGCGCAACATTAACCGAACCCGCTATCCGTGAAGGAAAGGTTGAGATACCTGCCGGTTCCGAGCTGTACCGTGAATTTGTTACTTACATGAATAAGCTTTACACCGAAAAGCTCATGCACCCAGATTTCTACACTATGGATAAGGCACAAGCAGATGCAGTAGCAGCGGAAAAAAGGGTTGGTGTATACTATACCCCCGCACCCTTTACCGTTCTGCCGGAGATTTCCGATTTCCAACAGTATGAAGCGTTAACCCCCTTAACCAGCCAGTGGAATTCAACTCCACTTGTTGCTGCTCCTAACTCATATGTTGTGGGAACAATGGTCATGTCCGCAAAAGCTAAATACCCCGAAGCTACCATAAAATTCCTTGACTATATGTTCTCACAGCAGGGCGGCGTTTACCTTTGGAATGGTGCTCCTGCCAAGGATGAGCAAGACCTAGGAATCTATGAGGGCTGGTACTTTGATGAGAATGAAACCTTACAGTATCCCGAGGTTCTTGACAAGCGGTTTGATTCAGAGTATGCCCTTGTGCTTGCGAAGATTACACCCTTTAATTCAACTATGGCAAACAGGAATGATATACTAAATGATAAACGTGTTGTAGGCGGATTACAAGCAATAACCGAAACGAAATATGATGTTAATAACGGCGACCAATTTATGCGTAAATCTGTCAGCGAAAAGATATTGCCCTATGTCAAAGAGCCTTTCCCAATTGTCTACTTCTCAAAAGAGGACAGTGTGCGTATTATGGACTTAAAAACTGTCATCAGCGACTATGTGGAAAAGGAAACAGCTAAGTTCGTTACCGGCGCAAACCCCCTGTCCAATCTCGATAAATACTACAGTGATCTGAAGAATTTGGGCCTTGATGAGCTGCAAAAATATTATCAAGATGCATATGATACTTATCAAAAAAATTTGGGCTAATGATTAATCGGATAAGGGGAGACTTTAATCGTCTCCCTTTTCCAACTACGATAGGAGATATTTTATGGTTTACGATAAAAGCAAACAGTATGATGTCGTCATAATCGGTGCAGGTCCGTCCGGTATTTCGGCTGCAATTGCAGCAGCACGAAATGGTGCGCAGACTTTGCTTATCGAAAAATATGGCACGGTAGGCGGTATGAGCACATCAGGCAACATAAATATCTGGTGCGGTGAGGCTTCCTCCGGAATTTATAGTGAAATCGCTGCCAAAACCACCATATGTCATACGGATTCAAATAACATGGTTTACAATCCGGAGGTGCTCAAGTATGTGTACCTGCAACTCCTCGAGCAGTCTGGTGTAGACCTGCTTCTTCACAGTCAGTTAACGGGTGTTCAACTAAGTGAGGATGGTACCATACAATCAGTTGAACTTCTCGCAAATGGTGTTCCGTTTACTGTTGATGGTAGTATATTCATTGACTCTACCGGCAACGGGGACTTGGCATACCACAGTGCAATCCCTTTTCATATAGGCCGTGAAACAGACGGACTCATGCAGCCGCTAAGTGTAATGCTTATGGTGGGCGGTGTAGATGACAGCAGAGTTTTCGCAACATCCTTTGGCAGAACACCGGAGCTACAGGAAAAAATGAAACAATGGGTGGCAGAAGGGCATGTTGCCGAACCGGCAGGACATGTTATAATTATACCCGGTTATGAAAAAGGAACGGCCGGAATCAACATGACAAACATTGCACATGTGGATGCAACCGATCCAATTCAGTTGACAAAGGCAGAATGTCACACCCGGTTGCAGATTCCCGGTATCATTGAGTTTCTGCGTAAATATGTTCCCGGAATGGAAAGCTGTTACCTGATATCCTCCGGATTTCATGTGGGTGTTCGGGAAGCGCGTCACTTCCATGGTCAGTTTACACTGGACGAACAGCACATTCAACAGAACAAAGTGTTTTCCGACTGGATTGTATCGGGTGCAAACCATCTGTTTAACAATCATAATCTAACCGGCAGCGGCAGTGACAAAAGCAGCGGCTTGCAGTATAATTGGAGTGGCTACACAATACCTTATGGTTGTGTTGTTACCGATAAGGTGCAGAATTTGCTGCTGAACGGACGCTGCATATCGGTTACACATATGGCTCATGCCAGTATGCGTGTTATGCCTATTTGCATTGCCCTCGGTCAAGGGGTGGGTACTGCAGCAGCGGTTGCAGTAAAGAACCGGACGCAGCTTAAGCAGGTGGATATTAAACAGGTTCAACGTATGCTGATTGAACAGGGAGTTGCTGCTCCGCAAGCGGATTTGTAATACTTATGAATAAGGGGTAGGACTTATATGTTTAAAAAGTTTCGCAACATGAGCATTTTACTTAAATATATTATATCCTACTCCGGGCTGATTCTTGTTGCTTCGATTCTGCTATCCTTGCTGCTCTTTATGTATACCGCAAAGGAAGTTACGCAGAAAAATCTTGAGGTTGCACAAAACAAAATCGACTTAATTGCACAGGATTTGAATAATCAGCAGGAAATCTGTTCTTCTGTTGCTCTTTCTATTCAGCTAAGACCCTATTACAACTATTCATTTATTAGCAGGAATAAGTATTACGAGGTGGAAATGCTTGAGGATTTAGTGAAATTTTCGGGATATAGCCCGATAGTGCAAAGATATTTTTTATACTATCCGCAAACAGATTTAGTATACAACAGTACAGGTAAAAGCTGTACTGTTTCCACCTATTTTAGCAGTATTCTTGGCATAAAGCAGTGGCAGGGTTTATGGGATGATATGTTACAGTCACGTCAAAAAAGCTTTTACATAACCGATTATGACAGTAATTTTTTATTTTTCGCCTACCCTATAAGGAATGGAGTTTCTTATGAATACGCTCCGTTACTCATCTTTGTTATAGAAAAGCAAACACTTCTGAACAGGTTCACTACACTGACCGCTATCTCACAGGCGGATTTTCTGCTGCTCACCCCTAACGGTCAAAGGATTGAATTGCTGCGCAATGGTGAAAGGTTTGACGAGAGCGTAAATCATCTATCTTCAAATGATGGAGAGTACTTTTCAGTATTAACCTATTCCAATTTAGTCCTAAACCAATATTCATATATCAATTTTCAAAAATATTTTGCTTTGATTGCGATTTCTGGTGTGCTGTTATTTTTGACAATGGGTATCTATCTTGCGTATCTTAACTACAAGCCGATTAAGCTGTTAAAGATGCGATATTTTAAAAGCGAACAAACTCTTTTTAAAAATGAATTAATGAGTATTGAAAAGCTTTTTGATGAAAAGGAGCTGGAGATTACCAATAACCAAAAGGAGTACAGCGAGTTGCTTTCCAATCTCAAGGAACAGATTCTGTCTATTGTTCTTCAGGATACACAAGATGAACAGCAGTATAATAAAGAATGGATTTATAAAACGCTTCATTATATAAGAGACGGCAAACCAGAGGATGCAAAGCTGTGTATAACTGAAAATGTGAATGCATTAATAATTGAACAGCAATTCCCCATATTAAAGCGGTTTATCTACTCGGATGTGGTTATTTCACTGGTAAAATTGGGCGGTGAGTTGAAGGTTAGTATTCCGCTAGAGCTTATTGAAAACAGCCTAACCGCTGAACATGCAGAGAAATTCATTTCAAACATTCACCTTATTATAGATTACTTTAATCAGCTTCTGCAAGAGCGTGAGATCAGTGAGTTCCAAACACTTTGCCAAAAGATAAGCAGTTTTGTTGATGAAAACTACTGCCAGTACGATATGGGACTGCCTCTTTTGTCGCAGCAGTTTCATCTTAGCCAATCGCAAATAAGCCGTATCTGCTCGAAAATTTTCGATCACGGCTTTAAAGAGCATATTATCATTTTAAGAATGGAAAAAGCAAAACAGTTGTTATTGTCTACCGATTATTCGGTGGGTAATATTTCAGAATTGGTTGGTTATAGCAGCACATCTCATTTTATTAAGCTGTTTAAAAAATATACACAGCATTCACCGAGGGAATATAGACAGTCGGATGATTAAATTATTATGAAAGTAGGTAAAAGCATGGAATGGTTAAAAAACGCGGTATTCTACAATATTTATCCTCAATCCTTTTATAATTCAAATTGTGATGGTATAGGCGATTTAAAAGGTATAACACAGAAGCTTGATTACATAACCTATATGGGATTTAATGCGATTTGGCTAAATCCTTTTTATGAAAGCTCTTTCTATGATGCAGGATATGATGTGATAGATTTCTATAAGGTTGCACCTAGATATGGAACTCTTGATGATTTTAAAACTCTGTGTGAGCAGGCACATAGTAAAGGGATTAAGGTTGTTATTGATTTGGTTGCCGGTCACACTTCAATAGAATGTGAGTGGTTTAAGAAGTCAGCCACTGGTGAAAAGAATGAATATACCAATCGGTATATTTGGACTAACTCGCTATGGGAAAACCCAAATGATACATTTATAGGCGGATTGTTTGAGCGTGACGGCTGTTATATGAAAAACTTTTTTGCAAGTCAGCCGGCACTTAATTATGGCTTTGCAAAGGTACTGGAAGATTGGCAGTTGCCGGTAAATCATCCGGATTGCAAAAATACAAAGTTAGAGCTTATTAATATTATGGATTATTGGATTAAGCTGGGATGTGATGGTTTTAGAGTTGATATGGCATCATCTCTTATAAAAAATGATTTTGATGGTACAGAGAAAGTAAAGACAGTCTGTACTTACCGGTAAATGATGATTTTACCCAGTGTAATGTAGAAAAACAAATACATGATCAGAAATCCTTGCTTAACCATATGAG
>CAYNCW010000233.1:0-5056 GCA_964395635.1 uncultured Oscillospiraceae bacterium | reverse complement strand
CACCTTTCTACAGGGAATTAGTATGAAATATAGGTGCAAAAGTTTTAAAATCAATGCTTCTCTAGAAGATTTAAGAACTAATAAAAATCCTATCTATTATTTGAAGTTAAATATCAATTCAACTATGGATAAAGAAAAACGTGTAGTCTTAGATAAAATGATTCATGAAGATACACGAATTTCATTGCTTCAAGAAATGCCCTGGCTCCCAATGGGTTCGGGCTATACGTTGGTTCTGGGTCATCGAGAACCTTCCACTCATGCCATACCAAAGGTCACTATTATAAAACGTCCCTTTTAAGGCTATTCCTGCAAAGTTAAATGCTGATTATCCATATAATCTTGCATTTAATCAAAACTATCAATTAACTCAATTGTATCACTTTTCCTTGCCTTAACCTGCCCTATAGTAGCAAGATACTTCCTCACATTAAACTCATTCTTGGGATTTGCATCCAAAAGCAAGGAATAATTTTTGTGGTTTGTAAGATCGTACTTATACGAAAAAAAAGGGCGGCACCCTTTAATTTGGACAATACATTTACCTCCATCCATTGAAGCAATTTCATCCTTGCTCATAAGCTCATGACCGATACGCTGAAAACTCTGGCCGTAACTTTTGTCCCGGCCAGAGTTTTCGCTGGTACTCCGGCTATCAATAGTTTCACGTCCCAGCATCTCGGATAGATCTTTGATGGTAGATTCCTCTTTGCCACCTAAAAACAAAAAACTATCACAATTTCCTGTGATAGTTTCCGCATGGTCTTTGTATCGTGCCTTTATTTGGCTCTTTGTTTGCAATATTGGCACAACGGATATTTCACGGCTACGGATTACGCTGATTAAGACCTCAAAATTTGGGATTTTCCCGATATTACTAAATTCATCAAGGATGCATCTCACATGGATGGGAAGCCGCCCCTTTGGACACTTTTTGGCCTTATCGCAAAGCAGATTAAACATTTGCGTATAAAGGATGGCAGCGATAAAATTTAGTGTGGTATCTGTATCTGGTATTACAATGAATAAGGCGTTATAGTCATCCCCCAAGGTGTCAAGAGATAGCTCGTCTTTGCTGATTAGCTGCCTTACCTCATCTAGTTCTAATGTAGCTACATGTGCATTTGCTGTGGCCAAGATGCTCTGACCAGTTTTATAACCCGCCTGCTGGAATTTCTTATACTGCTTTACGCAGAAAGGCACCGGCTTTAGTAGCTTGCGGTTGTGTTCTTCTAAATCTTCCATAAGAATGTCAATAGCATTTTTAAAGGCGGGGTCATCCCGCAATTCAATCGAGTTTAGCATATCTAAAACAGTATTGAGATTGCGCTCCTCCGGTTCTGCTTCCAAGCAAACATAGGAGACAAGGGCTGTTAGGAGTATGGCTGCGGAATCCTCAAAGAATGAATCTCCGCCAGACCCTTCTCCTTTTGTATTAATCAGCAAGGTATTTACGATTTTTCGTACATCTTTATCGTTCTTTACATAAGCCAGTGGATTGTATTTCATGCTTAAATCCATGTCTATAAGGTCCAGAAACCGGATGGTATATCCATTTTTCTGAAGCATCTTACCACACTCCTGTAGGATGCTCCCCTTGGGATCCGTGATAATATATGATGAATGGCATTGCATAAGGTTGGGTTTCACAAAGCTGGAGGTTTTACCTGAGCCGGAGCCGCCAATAACTAGCACATTTTTATTGCACGCCCTTTGCCACATGCCTTTAGGCATCGGTGTCATACGCAGTCGTTCAGTTTGGGAAAGAATAATATTTTGGGAAAAATCAGGGTCAACCAGTGGGGCAAGTTCTTCTGGAGTTCCCCATTTGGCCGAACCATGTTCCACACCATCCCGAAACTTTTTCTTTTTATCCTTAGCATTTTGTATCATCAAGAACAAGGCAAACACAGCGATACATCCACCAGCTAATGCTTCTTGGCGTAGAGATGGTAGGGGATTTAAAAAAGCCACCGGCAAGGCACGCTCTAGGTTTTGCAGTTTAACCAGAATATCGTCACTACGAATAATCACAAAGGTTTCGGTGAGTTTGTTGACAAGATAAAAGGCCAGCACATAAGGCCAGCCTTTTGTAAAAATTTTGTAGAGCATTTTCTTCATAAAGTATCTCTCCTTCCGATTAGTTCACGCTCATGTGTTTTACCTCTATCCGGTATATATGATTGAGCTCGTATTTTAGCCTGTTCCAAACGGGCCAACAGGGAAGAACGCACCTGTGAATGCCTTTGTTTGTGTACATGCTGGCAATATGTTATGACAGCGTTCTCAATATTTTTTTGCGTACCCTGTAAACACAGGTAGTATGTATTGCTTTCCTGATTATACTTTAGCGATACATTAACGCCGTTTTGACGAGCCAACTCGGCGAAAACATTAACCTCCTTTTGTTCGGTAGATATGTTCAGCAAGGGAACGCCACCTGGATGCTGGAAATCTCCATAGCTTTTTTGTTGCGTTGGCATCATGCCGGTTTTCATTGCTTTCAGTAAAAAATCAAGGGCCTTATGCAGTTCTTCAAGCGTGAATAGTGTGCTTTTTATGCCCAATGCAAGGAGCTTTCTGTCTGCACCGGTTGTCATGCTAATCTACCTCCTTGGGGATAGTGGCACATGTAAAACAGGCTATCAAGGGTAAATGAACGCCACGCTAATTTAGTTTCAGTATTTTCACGATATTGCCAGGGTTGAGCATACAATCAAGCATTAGGCCTGTAAAAGGTTTCTTAACCTTCTGGGATTCCTTGTACATCCTTAAATGGTTAAGCACAATCTTTCGGACGATATTGAGGACTTCCTGGACATACTTATCTTGTACTCTGCAATAATCCTCGCGGAAATGAACATCCAAGAGCCAATGCATTGATTCTACAGTCCATTCCATGCGAGCATGATGCAAGAGTTCGACTGCGGTGAGTTTCCTGCTTGAAATGTAGTAATGCCATTCGTCGGAAGTGCCTTTGTCTGTTGTAAACTGCGTGTGAATAGCACCAATGCAGGCAAGGTTCTTCCATTCTTCTCTGCCATGGAGCCAAGTGATATCGGCGGCAACATAAGCTGTCCGCTTCTCAGTGCGAGAGCCGTTTTTCTCTGTCTTTGTCTTTTTGTCCATCGTCTTGCAAAGGGTTTTGTCTTGTACAAAATCAGCGATCTCAGCTTTCAATATTTGCTGATTGTCTTTGACAGACAGGAGATAGTCACCGCCGTTTTCCACTATGACACTTGCTGTTTCTTTTTGACAATGCAGTGCGTCGGCAACAATGATACAGCCGTTAATGTTGAGCATTTCAATCAATTCACGCATAGCAGGAATCTCGTTTGACTTATCGTCTGTTGGCTTTTGTCCTAATGTGATACCAAGCTCCCCAATTTGCGCACTCACAATGTGAAGAGGTTTGCCATATTTCTTCATATTTCCTGTAGAACGTATAGCTTTACCGTCAAGGGATATTGTTTTCCCTTCCAGACTCCCGGATAAAAAGCAAAGCACCCACGAGGTGAAGCGTTCGTTAAATTTAACAGGGTCGACAAACGACAAAATCTGCGTAAACCATGAATAGCATGGTATGTCGGTTATGCCGAAGTGTTTTGTCAAGAACTCTCTGGTTCTTTCGTCAACAGCCCATTGATGAATCAGTTTCATGTTGGTAAGTCCACAAAAACTGCCCAGTATCAGTATTATTACTGCTTCTGTTACGCTGAAGAAGTACCCCTTGTACTCCTTCAATGATTCCATGTCCCCAAAATGCTCGTGTAATCCGTATGTTATTTTGTCCATGATGATATTATACCATAGATTAATGTGAAACTAAATTAGCGTGAATGAACGCTGTGCGCCCTTGACAGCCCGTTTTGCTATGTGCATCTTGCTGGACGATGGGAGGTTAGGATAGCCCTAACCTCCCCGGTTTTTAACAATTACGGCGTTAAGATCGTGGTTTACCTGGGTCATATACCAGTGGTTGATTGTTTCCGGTGCTCGCCATAGGCAGGTAAGCAGATATGGCTTAATACTTTTGACCTGTGTGGTGTTTTCAGCCAACGACTCCTGAATATATTCCATATGGCTACTGTCAAGTGATAGCAGCCGTTGTTTGACTATCTCAGTTGGCCTGTATTCACCATCAACATGGATTCGGTCTTTTGTACTGGTTAAAACATCAACCATAATAGACACTAGTTCGTCTAATAGCTGCTTGCAGGAAGGGTTATGTTTGACCATTATCCCGTAATCAATGTTTTCTTTCACGGTTTTCAGAACATCACTCCCTCCTTCATCCTCTTTGTGTGAAGAGGGAGTAGAGGGAGATGAGAGATTAGTATCGCTAATATCAGGATTGATAGACTCAGTATTATTACAGTCGGTTTTCCCCAAGTCTTGATTACTGGAAACCCGAGGTGCAGACTTCTGATTTTCCCAAGTCTGCACCGTTTCAGACTTCTGGTTTTCCGTAGTCTGGTAGCATTGGATAAAGTTTTTTACAAAGATCATGGTCGGCTTGCCTTGCCCCTGTTTTTTGCGCTCTATTAAGCCGATCCCTTTTTTGCTGTCCAGCTCTGCGAGCATGGATACCGCTTTGTCTGTGCCACAGCAAAGGTTTAGCTTGATTTCATCCAGCGTAAAGTAAATATATACATTACCATTGCGGTCAACCCATTCATTTTTTACCGATAAGCTCATTCTATCCAACATGAGGCCATACAGTAACTTTGCATCTGTGGACAATTTCTTGAAAATTGGATTTGAAATAAGTTCTTTGGGAATGCGGTAAAAGGCGTATTGCTCGGAATCGCTGGCGCTGAAATACGGGAACATGAAAAGCCCTCCTCGTTTGTGGTATAAAAATTGCACCTAATGAAAAACATTAGGTGCAAAGCCTGTCACAATGTATAGTTCGGCATAAATATACATCTTGATACATTTTTATGATAGAATAAGTGCAATTAGCGTGAAAGACGAACTGAGACAGCCAGACTTTACTACGGGTTGTTTTGGTGGGCTTACCCATGGGGAGTAGCTTTTTTTGATGGCGCAGTCC
>CAYNCW010000232.1:0-5073 GCA_964395635.1 uncultured Oscillospiraceae bacterium | reverse complement strand
TTTGGTAACCGGATCTTGCAACAACCGTTTGAAGTATGTAGTAATGCGATCGATAAATTCGTGTGGGGTATTAATCTCAACTTTAATACGTTAACCGTGGGGCAAAGCATTGGATCCGGATATACAAATTTCCCATATCCCGTCCCCTATAGGGTTAAGTTGGTGGCTGCGCCGATTCCAGTCGTTAAATTCTCCAAAGAGATACACGGCGGTGGCGTTTGGCGCCCATTCTCGATACACCCATCCGTCTGGGTTTTTGTGCAGCCCAAAGTACAAATGTCCGTTGGCATAGTGGGAAAGGGTCTCGTTGTTTTTTAGAAGGCGGGCTTTGGTTTGGCTAAGTAAGCTCATACGCAGTTGGATATCTTCTTGGTGGGGCAACAGTATAGGATCCACATCCAGTATTTTATACCGCTTTTTCCGCATATAGATTCACCTCAGATCGTCAAATTGTAAATATCCCCTTACTCCATGGGTGATTGTAGGTTTTGGGTATTTTATAGTACAGTATAGCATATACTTATACTTCCATTATATCCCAATTAGGGCGGCGGAGTCAACTACATGTCCACATAGTTTTTTCTGGGCAGCTACACCCAACAGGTGAAACAAATGGTTTTCCCGGACATATAGTGGATCAGTGACTATTTTGAAAGGGGGAAGGGCATATGTCTTCTGCCTGGACCACACCGGTGAATCATTTTTTTTCTCAGCTGGTTTATCTAAATGTACCACCTGTGCTAAGGGAGAATCCAGTTTGCACAGTTGGAGAATTGGCAGACTACTATTTACATACCGATGCAGGAAAGCAACAGCTTCTGGACAGATTTAAGAATATCCAAAAAGAATATGAGCAGTGGCTGCTTTTTTTGCAGTACAAGGCCCCTGCCTTTAAGGATTGGAAGATAACCAATATATTGAACGACAATCTGCCAAACCAAACCGGGCTATATTGTTGCACCTTTGTGGGCCCTAAGGGAGAACGGGTGGTGGCATTTCGGGGCAGTGAACTGTTGGGCAACCGGTATTTCCGCAATGATTATGCCAACGATTTGGCCTTATCGTATATGTTGGTTACCCCTCAGCAGCAAAAGTTGGAGGAGTATTGGAGCCAATTGAACCCCGAGGATTTACAGGGGGGATTTTCTGTTACCGGGCATTCTCTGGGCGGCAATTTGGCGCTTTATGCCGCTATTAAGGCACCTCCCTCCATACGCCCATGGCTGGGAGCCTGTTTTTCCTTTAATGCACCGGGGTTTAACGGGGAGTTCATCAAACAAAACAAAGAGGCCATAGCCGCTTTAAAAGGACAGATAGCTTTATATCAAAATCAGTTTGACCCGGTTTCTTCTATGCTGTATAACCCGGTGGAGCCAATTATTGCAGCTTCCCGGTTTAATCCCCATGCCATGGAATCTCCGTCTATTGAAGAGATTTTTTATCCTCACTCCAACTTCATGTTTGAAACCGATCCACAAGGCTGGATTTTGCCGGCTGCAGAAAAAGAAAAGTGCCGGTTTTGTAGGATGGTGCATCTTATTACCGATATGGTGCTTCTGCTGCCCAAGGAGGTGCGCAAGGACATAAGCGATGTACTGTTGGATGTGATTTACCATACTCCTTCCAAAGGGGATATATGTAGGCGTGTACTGGATGGTATAGGCAAATATATTGGTACGCTGAGTCCATTCGTCAAGCTGGGTACAGTGGGGCTGGAGGCAGTTCACAGTGCTGCAAACCTGATGCAGGGAACAGAAACCATTGCCCACCGGTATCAGTCCATTATACAGGACGGTAAACCTCAGATATTTGCAGCGGCACAAACCCTGCTAATATTGCTAGAGAGCCTTTCATCATTTCTATAAATAGGGATTATTCCTCAACAGAGCAGCGCCCACAACCCCATCCCCTTGCAACTGGTTAACCCTTTGCAAGGGCATGGGTGTGTATTCCCAATGGACAGGCAGATTGGATAAAGGGCAATATTGCCAGAGGAGCTTTTGGTTTACAATGATAATTTGTTTCGGATTGACAATAACTGGGTGCTTTGCTATAATAAAGTAAACAAATCGGTACTATATTCGATTGCATTCGACATACCTGCAAACTGGGAGGTATTGGGAGACTATGCCAAAATCCGATACATTATACATAATCGGCGAGTCTCGTACAAACCTGGACAATGCCATTACAAAGATATATGCATCTTTTTATGTGGCATTTGAGGTTGATCCTGCAGATGGCAAAATCGTTGCGTTTAGCTGTACCCATACACTGGATTTAACCGAGGAATTTTTGCGCCGAATTTTTGTAGGTAAAAGCATCGAAAAGGATTGTGGTGCGCTGGAAAAAGAGATTAGCCACCGGTACTACGGCTCTTCGGCCAAGGCGCTGCTGGTTTCTTTGCGGGATGCTACCAAACGGTATATGGATGCTAAACAAAAACTGGATATGCTGTGAAGCTGCTTCGTTTTGTATGATATACACAACTATATCGCTACCAACGAAATCCAGCAAAGGCATCCACTTCATGAGATGCCTTTGTTGGGTTTTGCTTTTTTTGGTATTGGATCGATTCTTTTAGTTAATAGAGAGGAGGAATACTGGCAGTACAACTGATGACAGTGTGGTTCCCCCGCCATTACCATTGGTGCTGTGCAGACGAGAGCTGCCGATCTTGTCAGCAGATAGTCTATGAACTGGGGCGGGATGTTCAACCGCTGAAAAATTGCCTCTGCGGCGGAAGTGTACAGTGTGGAGTGCATAATTGGTTGCGTGAAATAATTTTGAGAGTGGAGGAGTGTATTGATGATCACCAACGGCTTTACGTATATTGCCTTTTTGATGTTCTGGGCTGCTCTTTTGGTCTATGTGGGAAACAAAAGTAAATCCAAATTTTTTGAGTTTGTTCCACCAGTAGTGCTTCTATATTTGACATCTATGATTATGTGCACCATGAAGGTTTGGGATCTTGCGGCCACTGCACCGGCTTATGGAAACCTAAAAAACAACATCCTCTATGCTATGATCTTCTTAATGCTGTTGCGGTGCGATATTCGCAAGGTAATAAAGCTTGGGCCCCGGATGTTGGGCGGCTTTTTTGCTGCCAGCGTTTCCATCGCCATCGGCTTTGTCATCACCTTTGCAGTAATGAAGTCTTCCCTTGGCTCCGAAGCCTGGAAACCGCTGGCGGCCTTGTGCGGTAGCTGGATGGGCGGTAGCGGAAACATGGTGGCTGTTCAGGCCGCCTTAAACATTGGGGAAACCGAAATGGCGTATGCACTGGTTATCGATTCCATTGACTATTCCATCTGGGTTATGTTCCTGCTTTGGGCTATCAACTTTGCTATGAAGTTTAACAAGTGGACCAAGGCGGATACCTCGGCACTGGACGAGGTTTGCAGACGACTGGAGCAGGATGAATCAGAAGAAAAGAAGCCAATCACCTTCCAAAACATTATCCTACTTATCGGTTCGGCGCTGATGGTTTCGGCGCTGGGGCAATATTTTGGGGTAATGCTGCAAGGATCAGTTGGTGTGCTGGATAAATCCACCTGGATTGTATTGTTGGTCACCATAACAGGATTGGTGTGTGCGCTGCTGCCTATAGGCAAAATCTCCGGTTCTGCCGAGCTGTCCAATGTTTTCCTCTATGGGGTTATCGCGTTGCTTGCTTCCCGTGCCAGCCTGCTTGAGCTCACCAATGGTCCTGCATGGATTCTCGCGGGCTTTATGATTTTGGCAATTCACGGCGTCATTCTACTAATCCTCGCCAAGGTGTTCAAACTGGATATGTTTACTTGCGGTGTGGCTAGCCTTGCCAATATCGGCGGTACTGCATCTGCACCCATATTGGCGGGCTCTTACAGTCCAGCTCTGGTGCCTGTAGGTGTGTTGATGGCGCTTATCGGATATGCTATTGGTACCGGCGGCGGTCTGCTCTGTGCACAGCTTATGCGACTGTTTAGCTAGCCAAATCTTTGTACATATAAACAAACATGCCCTTATGCAGTCGGCAGAGCTGCATAAGGGCATGTTTCATATTGCTAGTCTTTTTTGGTAACAGGGAGCCATACCTGGCAATGGTAATCGGCAGCATTGGTGTCCCCATCTCCATACAGCTCGATATCCGGGCCATTGGCATACTCATAGCCGGAGGTGGGCAGCCACTGGGTGGCGATTTGGCGTTGCAGCTCCTGGATTGCTTGTGGCATAGGACCCACACAGTCAAAAATAGCCCAGGTAGCGCCAGGAATGGTAAATGCATGCATCCCCTGAGGTGGCTCTTTATCCGAAGCTACGGCAATATAATAGGTAAACTCAGAATCCTTTGCGCCAGGATCCATAGAGCTGATTCCCATTAGACCAGCAGGGGACTGATTCATCAGCGGAAGTAAACGAAGTGGAAGGCCGTTTGCGCTGCTTTCTGCCCAAAATGCGGGAATAACCTGAAAACACTCATCATTTTTTGTAGTGGTGTGCAGCTTTACCCCCACAACCTGGATAGAGGGGTGCTGCTGGATGCGGTAATTCAACTCCTTTGCTGCACCCCTCTATCCAGGTTGTGGGGGTAAAGCTGCACCCCTCTATCCAGGATAGAGGGGTGCTGCTGGATGCGGTAATTCAACTCCTTTGCTGCCGATTTTAAAAGAAATGGGCGGATAGGCGGTATTGAAGCGGTCTGCGGCTGTTTTCTCAATTACCATGAGAGAGTTAGAATAAAGCTTGCTACAAGTATATCAGATTGTAGCAAAAACAGCAAAGAGATAAGTTTTCATAGGGTTCATGGCTGACAGGAATACTATCCCCGCTGCGCTTGATAAACAGTGGTGGTCTATGGTACACTAAATAGCACAGTGGTTTGGGTTAAGATACATCTAGGAATATACCGTTTTAAATCTGATTTTCCTTGACTTTCAGATAAACTGCTGGTATAATTCTACTGTTGTGGCTGCCTTTATGGGCAGTTGCCATCCTTACTCCACCCAAAAGGTGGGGTCATAAGTCCAAAAGGAGGTGCGAAAAAAATGGCTAATGTTTCCATGAATTATGAAGTTGTAATGGTGTTCTCGG
>CAYNCW010000231.1:0-5125 GCA_964395635.1 uncultured Oscillospiraceae bacterium | reverse complement strand
GTCCATTTGCCGAAGATCACCGCAGCCAAGGCAATAAACCCATGGCCGGAAATAACCGACGGGCTAAAGTTGGATACAACCCCCAAGGTCATAGCACCACCGCCAAGCCCAGCCAGTATGCCGGACAGAATGGTGCAGATGTAGCGAATCTTATATACGTTGATGCCCAGCGTGTCGGCAGCGGCGGGATGCTCTCCGCAGGCGCGAATGCGCAGCCCCCACTTGGTTTTGTACAGCACCAAAAACATTGCCACCGCTATCAGAATGGCGATAATCACCGTGACATCCACATTGGCAAAGCTTTGGCTGGAAATGCCAAACAGCGCCAATGTCTTAGGAAGCTTCTGGGGCACAGGGTTGGTCTGGGCGCCCTTGTCAAAAAACAACCGGCAGAGGAAGATAGCCATACCCGCGCCTATAAAGTTCATAGCAACACCAGATATGGTTTGGTTGCCCCTCAGGGTAATGGATGCAAAGGCGTGTAGCGCCGCCAAAACGCCACCACACAAAGCCCCAGCCATAAAGCCAAGCCAGGGATTGGCAGTAAAGTATCCTACTGCTGCCGCACCAAAGGCACCCAGTGTCATCATGCCCTCGATACCTATATTGTCTACACCGGCGCGTTGGGTGATAACCCCCCCTAGCGCTGCAAAAATCAGAGGCGCCGAATACATCAGCGTGATATTGATGGTCAATAAAATGCTATTCATGATACCCCGCTACCTCCCCTTTCTTTTTTAACCGCTCTGCAATCATTGGATACACCGAGGTAAGAGCGATGCAGAAGACGATAATACCGATCATAATGTTGATAATCTCGCTGGGTGCCCCAATTTCCGACTGAATAGACCCACCGCCGTATTTCAATGAACTGAACAACAGGCTGGAAACAATACAGCTAATGGGATTATTGTTGGCAATCAAAGCAACCGAGATGCCGTCCCAACCGTATCCCTCCTGGGCAGCCAGCACACTGATGCGGTAGCCGTTGGTGCCCAAAATCTGCAAAGCACCAGCCATAGCCGCAATACCACCGGACATAAACATAGCCAAAACTGTGTTTTTCTTAGCATCTATACCGGCAAACTGGGCAGCGTTTTGGTTTTGTCCCACCGCCCGCAGCTCAAAGCCTTTGGTGGTGTATCGCAGGAAAAACCAAATAAACAAAACGGCCAACACCGCAATCAAAATACCCCAATGGAGGTCGGTTTTCAGCATATCCCCCCATATAGGGTCACCCTTAATAAAGGCTTTGCCTTCCGGGCTTTTCTTCCAAACACTCAGAATGGTTGTGCGCGCAGATTGCAGCACCTCCTGGGAAGCCTGCGCCCCCTCCTTTTTCACCCCTGGAAGGGTGAGGATAAAGTTGTTGAGATACAGAGCAATCCAGTTGAGCATGATGGTGGAAATAACCTCATGGATGCC
The DNA here is from genome assembly GCA_964395635.1 of uncultured Oscillospiraceae bacterium. Lineage (GTDB taxonomy): Bacteria > Bacillota > Clostridia > Oscillospirales > Ruminococcaceae > WRAV01. The sequence goes on along the minus strand of CAYNCW010000231.1, from coordinate 3,700 downwards.
GTAGCGTGTTTTTAAATAGCCCGCCAAACCACCATATATCCCGCCAAATGCAAAGGCGCATATCATTACAAACAAGGGGTGTATCCCCGCAGGCAACAACACATACCGTCCTACAATAGCGGCTGTTACGGTACCCACAATGTACTGGCCCTCTGCGCCAATATTAAACAATCCGGTCTTTGCCGCAAAGGCGATGCTCAAACCGGTAAGCATAATGGGCACCGCATTAATGGCAATTTGGGCTATGTACTTGGGTTTATTAAATATCCCCCCCAGCATCACACCATACGCTTCTATGGGATTGTAGCCGGCTATGGCCAACACCACCGCCCCCATAATAAAGCCTATCAGGATAGACACAACAATGCGGGTGGCAGGCTTGTACAGCAGATTAATCACTGTTTTTCTCATGCGCCGCTTCCTCCTGCCATTAACAGGCCTATTTCATTCTCGTTGGTTTCCTTTGGCAAGAATTCGCCTACTATCTTTCCGTCGTAAATAACCCCAATGCGGTCAGAAACATCCAGCACCTCATCCAGCTCCAGAGAGATCAGCAGCACTGCCTTTCCGCTGTCCCGCTGCTGCACCAACGCTTTGTGGACAAACTCAATGGCGCCCACGTCCAGTCCCCGGGTAGGCTGCACAGCAATCAGCACATCGGGATTGTTGTACACCTCGCGGGCAATAATGGCTTTTTGCTGATTGCCTCCGGAAAGAGCGCGCGCTGGCAGGTTATCGCTGTGGCCGGGGCGAATATCAAACTTTTCTATCTGCTGTTTGGTATGTGCCTGTATCTTTTTCCAATTCAGCACAGAACGTTTGCTAAATTCATCTGTGCGGTAGTTTTCCAGCACCATGTTTTCTGCAACGGTAAAGTTCAACACCAACCCCCATTTGTGACGGTCCTCGGGTATTGTGCTAATGCTGCTGTCCCGAATATTTCTGGGTGTGGTGTTCTGCACCTCTTTGCCGGAGATTGTAATGGTACCGCTCTCTGCTTTGGCAAGACCGGTCAGCGCTTCTACCAACTCGGTCTGGCCGTTGCCGTCGATGCCTGCTATTCCCAAAATCTCCCCCCGACGCAGCTGCAAGGAAAGCTCTTTTACCTTTTCAATCCCCCGTTGATCCTTAACAACCAGCTTATTCACCGCAAAGATCACCTCACCGGGGGTGGGTTCCTCTTTATCCACATGTAAGGATACCTCTCTGCCCACCATTTTTGTGGCCAGATCCTGCTCGGTAACCTGGGCAACATCCACTGTATCGATGTATTTGCCCCTGCGAATAATGGTGCAATACTGGGAGGACTGGCGTATCTCTTTGAGCTTGTGGGTGATAATAATAATGGTTTTGTTGTCATTGGTCAGGTGGTGCATGGTCTGCACCAGCTCTTCAATCTCCTGAGGTGTCAACACAGCGGTGGGCTCATCCAAAATCAGGGTTTCCACCCCTCGATACAGCGCCTTTAGGATCTCCACACGCTGCTGCATCCCCACCGAAACATCCTGAACCTTTGCATCGGGATCCACCTGGAGGCCATACTTGTCTGCCAGCTCCAAAATCCTTTTGCGCACCGCCACCACATCCAGAACACCCGGCCCTTTGGTGGTTTCGCTGCCCAACATAATGTTCTGTGCTATGGTAAAGTTCTCTACCAGCATAAAGTGCTGATGCACCATACCAATTCCGTTGTCAATAGCAACCCTGGGATTTTTAATATTCACCGGTTTGCCACCCAGCAGGATCTCTCCCTCATCCGCTTCGTATAGGCCATAGAGAATGTTCATCAGTGTGGATTTCCCTGCACCGTTTTCTCCCAAAAGGGCGTGTATGCTGCCCTTTTTCACCTGCAGATCCACCTTGTCCAAAGCGCAAAAACTGCCGAAATACTTGCTGATGCCCTTCATTTGTACTGCGTACTGGTTATTTTGAGCTCCCATGCTTCTCCCCTTCCATGGTTTACCGTTTTACTCGTTTTATTGCAGGGTTATCGGGTAGTTAGGCAACCAACAAAACACCCCTATATTGATAAAAGACTGCCTTTGACAGTACAAAGGCAGTCTTCTCTGGTCTTCAGCCTTGGCTACCGCACAATTTTACTGAATAAAAGCGTTGTAGTCAGCTTCGGTGTAGGGAACAACAATCTCGCCGGAAACAACCTTGGTTTCCAGTGCAGCAATACTTTCGAGAAGCTCAGCAGGCAGGTGGAGGTTGGAGGAAGGAGCAATGCCCACGCCGCCTTCTTTCAGACCCATCATAATGGTGGTTCCGCCCATTTCCTCGCCGTCCATAACCCGCTTGGTTACATCAAAGACTGCGTTGCCAACATTTTTAAGAGCAGAGGTGATGACATTGTCGGGAGCCAGCTTGTTCTGATCCAAGTCAACGCCAATAACCATCTTGTTCAGCTCTTTGGCAGCCTCGATAACACCGGAGCCAGATTGACCAGCAGCGTGGAAGATAACGTCTGCGCCATCGTTGTACATCTTTTGGGCCATACCTTTGCCCTTGGCTGTATCCACAAAAGACTCAACCACACCGTAATCGGTCTTAATTTCTATGCCGCGCTCTTTGGCAGCCTGTTGAACGCCTGCCAGATATCCATAATGGAAGCGGTCCATAACAGGGGATTCCATACCCACAATAAAGCCAACACGATTGGTTTGGGTCTGCATACCAGCTGCATAGCCTACCAGGAAGGAGGACTGCTCAGCCTGGAACACAACGCTGATGACATTGGGGTGCTCACCATCTGGGAAAGCATCGTCCACCAAGCCAAAGAGCTGATCCGGATTGTTTTCAGCAGCTTCGCCAATAGCGTCCTTCATCATAAAGCCGATACCCCAGATAATGTCGGGAGCTTCGTCAACCTTTTTCTCAAGGTTAGGGGAGTAGTCGCCATCTTTTTGGGATTCGATAAAGCTGACTTTGGCGCCGGTTTCAGCTTCCAGCTTCAGCATACCTTCCCAGGAGGATTGGTTGAAGGATTCGTCGTTAACACCGCCAACATCGGTTACCATGGCTGCCGAAAATGTACCCTCGCCGGAGCCAGTTTCCCCAGTGGTTTCCTCTGCGGCTGCTTCTGTGGTGGAATTGCTTTCTGCACCAGAGCTTGCAGTGGAGCTGCTATTGCCGCCGGTGCATCCGGTGGCAACACCAATCAACATCATTGCGGCTATAACTACACTTAAAATTCTCTTTTTCATCATTATCTCCTTTTATGTATTAATTTTTAGCTAGAAGTAACCAGCACCTGCATTTGCTCTTCTGCCGGTACCGGATACTTCCGCATAACGCCATACAAAACAGAAAGGGATTACCCCAGCAGATCCTCGGGGCCAAAGGAGTTGGGCAGCAGATCCTCCAATGTGGTTTCTAAAACCTCATCAGGGGTGCGGGCAACATACACCTTCATGCCAGGCGCAGCAAATTCCCGCAAAAACTGCCGGCAAATTCCACAGGGATATGCGTATTGTGACTGTTCGATTGTTGCCTGGCGTGGATATCCCACAATTGCAATGGCTGTAAACACCTTGTCTCCTTGGTATACCGCCTGCAATGCAGCGCATCTTTCTGCGCAGATTGCCGCACCATAAGATGCATTTTCTACATTACAGCCTTGATACACCTTTCCGCTCTCGGTGAGCAGTGCAGCTCCTACGCAAAAATTGGAGTACGGAGAATAGCTGTGCTCCCTAGC
>CAYNCW010000230.1:0-5134 GCA_964395635.1 uncultured Oscillospiraceae bacterium | reverse complement strand
TCACAGTGAATTTGACGAAAAATCTTGACTAATGCCAGCACACGTTGTTATACTATACAAAAACATTGCTTTTTTCGCAAAAAATGGAGGAATTTGGAGTATGCTGCTGAGACAAATGCTAGAGCTTTTTGATTATCTGGACAAGCCTTCTGCCAACGGAAACGAGGTTGCAGCCCTTTTAAAAGAGCGCGGCGCAGACGAAGTAACGGTAAAGCGTGTTTCTGGTGACAAGGGTGGAACCGACAGTATCCACATCCTGATAAAGGGACAAAACGGAAAGAGCAGTGGTGGAACCGCACCCACCCTGGGGATTATCGGCCGATTGGGCGGATTGGGTGCGCGCCCGGAACGCATAGGCTTTGTATCAGATGGCGATGGTGCCCTGGCAGCCCTTACCGCTGCACTGAAACTGGCAGAAATGCGTAAGAATGGCGATGTGCTGCCTGGTGACGTTATTATCTGCACCCACATTTGCCCCGATGCACCCACACTGCCCCATGAGCCGGTTCCTTTTATGGATTCACCCATTGATATGGAAACCATGAACCAGTATGAAGTGGATCAGAACATGGATGCCATTCTCTCTATCGACACCACCAAGGGCAATCGGATTATCAACATCAACGGTATTGCCATCTCCCCCACCGTTAAAGAAGGCTATATCCTCAAGGTGAGCCCCTCGGTGCTGGATGTTATGACCACTGTTACAGGAAAAATGCCCCAGGTCTTTGCCCTTTCTCAACAGGATATCACCCCCTATGGCAACGACCTGTATCATCTCAACAGCATTCTGCAGCCCGCCACCGCTACCAATGCGCCGGTTATCGGCGTTGCTATCACTGTTTCCCATATGGTTGCAGGTTGTGCTACTGGTGCAACTCATGGGGTGGATGTTGAGATTGCAAGCCGCTTTGCTGTGGAGGTAGCCAAAGAGTTTACACAAGGCAAATGCCCATTCTATGATGAAGCGGAATTTGCCCATATGCAAAAGTTGTATGGAGATATGCGCCACTTCCAAACCATGGGAAAATAGTAGAGTACATGAACGAATACTGTGAAAATGAATACTGGCCGGATATGCCAGCAGGCTGCCGGTGCTTTTACCCTGGACATTGGTTGCTGCTGTTGCAGATATTCTCCTTTGTCGGGTAGAAAGGAGAATAAACCATGAATATACTGGAAACAGGTTGCGAAATTATCTGGAAACAATGTATGGGACTAAAATCCGGTGAACGCGCTTTGGTGGTCACTGACGACAATATGTTGGAAATGGGTACGGCGTTGTATCAAAAAGCGTTGGAGCTAGGCGCAAATGCTGTACTCACTGTTATGCCGGTCAGTGAGGTGAGCGGCACCGAGCCCCCAGAAACAGTGGCAGCGGCCATGTTGGCAGCAGATGTGATTGTTTGCCCCACCACCGAATCCATCACCCACACCAATGCCCGGATCAATGCGGTAAAACAAGGTTCCCGAATTGCTACCATGCCCGGAATTACCCAGGAAATGTTCTGCAAAGGCCCTATAACTGCCGATTACAACGAGGTGGAGCGGATTACCAGAATTTACACCCAGCTCCTCAGCAAAGCCTCTGTTTGCAGGATTGTCACCGGCGGTGTGCATGAGCTGACTATGAGTCTCACCGGCCGAACCGGTGTCCCCAGCACCGGTGTTTACCGGGAACCGGGACAGGCAGGCAACCTGCCCTCCGGCGAAGCCTATATTGCTCCTTTGGAAGATGGCGCTAACGGCACATTCTGCGTCAACGGAAGTGTTGTTGGGGCCGGGCTTCTGGAGGAGCCGATACTCCTCACCATCCAAAATGGCGTTATCACCGGTATTTCCGGCAAGCAAAAGGAAGCTGTAGAAAAAGCCATCCCCCACAACACCCTCTCCCGCACAGTGGGGGAGTTGGGTATCGGCACAAACCCTATGGCCAAGGTAACCGGCATCATTTTGGAGGACGAGAAGGTCTACGGTTCAGTGCATGTTGCTTTTGGAACCAACACCTCTTTCGGGGGTGTATTGAAAGCGAGCTCTCATATCGACTGTGTTACCCTTTGCCCGGATGTTTACCTGGATGATAGGCTGGTTGTGCAAAACGGCAAGCTTTTGGTAACTGAATAGAACATGCCAAAGCGGCTGTACACAAATCCACTTGGATTGCAGTGTACAGCCGCTTTTTTGTGGAGTGAATGCCTTATACTAAACACCGAGTTCAATTGGGAACAGAGTTGCGTTGGTGTTTCTTTACCCTATTACCTTTCCTTCCTTCAGGGTTGTTGGGTTCGTGTCCACAACCAGTTTATCTCCTGTGCAAGACCGTTTACCAAATACCCAGTTCTAGTAATCGTATTGGGCCATGTAGTCATATGACTGTATGGTAATGGTATATTGTTCCTTTTCCTCAATAAGTTAATTGAATATAGAAAAAAAGCCCACCCACAAAGGATGGGCTTTTCAGATTGTAGTGCGGAACCGGGGGTGTATTGAGGGGGCATTGGATGCCCCCTCAAAGCGTGTCGACTTTATGTCGACACGCGCAAAAGCCCACCGATAAACGATGGGCTTTCGCTTGTATATTGTTGTTTATGCTTGGGTAGATCCGGTCTTCTTTTTGGTCAGTGCCTGGACACACTCAATGGCAAGAACCACTGCCAAAACGAACAGCAGAACTGCAAAGACAATCTGCAAACCTTCCCGATACAAAAAGCTTTGCACTTCAGGGTTGGTAAGTTTAACAATATTGTTTTTCACCGTAATCACCAAAGCAGATAAGGTAGCTACCAGCATAAATGCCATGGGGATATAAAACATGCGGTTGCTTTTGCCCACATTGCCCAGCCAAACAGCAACAGCCATCAAAGCCAGCGCTGCCAACAGCTGGTTTGCAGAACCAAACAGCGGCCAAATGTTGGTGTATCCGCCTACTGCCAAAGCGCCGCCCAGAATAACGGTAACAAGAGTGGAGAAATACTTATTGGCAGCCAGCCTTGCAAAACCGGTGAGGGACTCTGGATCTTCTCCTTCTGCAATAAAGAACTCCTGGAACATATATCTGCCCAAACGGGTGGCAGTATCCAAAGAAGTAAGGGCAAATGCAGAGATACTCAGAGTGATAACAGTGCGGGCAATGTTTACAGGAATGCCAAAGTTTGCAACAAATCCGGAAACCGCATTTGCGAATACCACAGGGGGGGTGCCTTCCGGCATTTTGCCATTGGCATATAGGGTACCAACAGCAATCAACGCAACCACTGCAAGACCGCACTCAATCAGCATACCGCCGTAACCAATGAGCTTGGAGTCCATTTCTTTATCCAGCTGTTTAGCTGTGGTGCCAGAGCCTACCAGGCTGTGGAAACCGGAAATAGCGCCACAGGCAACGGTGATAAACAGCATGGGGAACATATACTGACCGTTTACCACAAAGCCAGTGGAGGCAGGCAGGTTCACGGTGGGATTGGTGAACAAAATGCCCACAAATGCAGCCAACATCATAGCATAAAGCAAGAACGAGTTGAGGTAATCCCGTGGCTGCAGCAAGATCCAAACAGGTGCAACCGAAGCAATGAATATGTAGGCGAAAATGATTGCCAACCATACGGTTTTGCTCATGTAAATCGGGAAGCTAATACCCAGCGCAATGCTAGTGGCAATGCATGCCACACCAACAATAGAAGCAACTGTCAGGTTGGCGTTGCGGCGATACACCAAAAAGCCAAAGGCAATGGACACAACAATAAACAGAACCGAAGTACATGCAGTGGCGCCGTTTTCTGGGATCAGGGTTCCGTCCGGCTTAATACCCACAAAGGTGCTGGCAACAATATCTGCAAAGGCAGCTACCACCAGCAGCAAGGTTAACCAAGCAAAAACAAGGAACAATCTTTTGCCCCGCTTGCCGATATTCACTTCAATAACATGGCCAATGGATTTTCCACCGTGGCGAATGGATGCAAACAGCGAGGAAAAGTCCTGTACGGCACCAAAGAATACACCACCAATCAAAATCCACAGCAAAACCGGTACCCAGCCAAAGATAGCTGCCTGGATTGGCCCGTTGATGGGGCCTGCACCAGCAATAGATGCAAAGTGATGTCCCAAAAGTACCGGAGATTTTGCCGGTACGTAATCTATGCCGTCCTGTTGGGTATGGGCAGGGGTTTCTTTTTTTGGATCCACGCCCCACTTCTTTGCCAACCAGGAGCCATAGGTCACGTATGCAATAAACAAGACTACAAACGAAACCAGCATAATTACAATTGCATTCATGTTAATACCTCCTCATATGATGTTAAAGTATTGCAAACACGCTTGTGCAGGTAATTTTGGTTTTCCTGCCCAGCTGTGTCTTCAACCGTTCCCCAAAGCTGCGCGCAAGGTTTTGCGGAGTTCTTTTCCGTCCCAATTTGTTGCTACAGTCCCTGTTGATACATCCAATACTGCCAATCGAATGTGGCACCACCCCCGAAATGAAAGGCGATAGCTCCTTCGCCATTTGTATTTGCTCACCAGCGAAGATATACCCTCGGGTAGGCTATCTGTGAGTATTATCCCAGTAATATAGGTGTACATATGCTCAGAATGGGGGTTGACCAAATGTTCCTCGCAAGCTTCCAGATAATTGGTTATTTGTCGCAAGCCATCCGAACCCAACTGCGCCGGAGTAAAAAACAGAGCATATTCATAACACTCCATCGCCCAAAGCTTTGCTCTTTTTGTCAGCACATACCGTTCCCCTCGGGAGTAGTACTTTGCCATAGCAGGTAATGTGGTTCCCAGCAATGTATGATTGCGCACTATGTCAAAGTATCGCCGATATGCTTCTAAAATTTGTTCTAACGCATTTTGGCATTGTTCTGAGGCAACAGTCGACACAATTTCTTCCGCCAAAGCCAAATCCATAGGCAACGCCCCCTTTAACCAAAAGCTACCAAAACGGTTTTACGGCTGCATTTATATAGTACAACATAATAAACAATTTGTAAACAATATCCTATCATATTTATCTGATTCTTTCTCCTAAATTTTTGTTACCTGTTCATTTATGCCTTATTTTCCTTATTAATGTCCACTATATACGCAAAAATAGCAAGGCTACAAAATTTATATACTGTTTTTGTGTATATTAACA
>CAYNCW010000229.1:0-5137 GCA_964395635.1 uncultured Oscillospiraceae bacterium | reverse complement strand
TTCCACTGCCAGTTTGTTCACTACATCAATGCAACCAAATCCAAAATTGATGATAACATCCTTGCCTTGCTCACAGAACTGCCGATTGGAGGGTTCAACATTGGCAGCAGATTCGTTTTCCAAATCATCATAGGTCCAGCCGTTTTCTTTGGATATACGCTCCATGGCGCCGTACATCATATCGTTAAGCCCTTTATCGCCACGTCCGCCGCCGCTGTAGACCAAGCCGATACTTAACGGTTTGCCGGTGGAGGTTTCCGGTGCTTGTGATGCCGCTGGCGCTCCGCCACAGCCAGTTAATAGGGTAGCTAGCATAACTGTTGCCATGATAAAGCACATAAGTATATTGGCTTTCTTCATTTTGGTATTCTCCTTTGTCAGAAAGTTTTTTTATTTCCTACAGGACTCTTGCAAACAAGAAGGGATATCTGCTGTGCTTCTAGCAGAGTAAGGCGACTTTGGGAGAGAAAGGGCTTATCACACAGGGCTAGTCCAATTTTGCAAGGGCTCTTGTAGCAATCTCAATAGCTACAGCAATTCTTTTGTCGTAGTCATTGTCAAAATCCATAACAGTTTGATCGGTGTAGTTATCCACCGCAACCAAAACAGCTCCCGCTTTGCTGCCAATTACCGATGCAATGGTCAGCATGGCGGCCACTTCGTTTTCAATGCCCAATACCCCCAAATCACGCCAGGGCTTGATACGCTCTTCTAAACCATCATGTGCAAACATCGATTCCATAAAGATAGCATCGTGGGTGCGAACAATACCGGTGCAGATCTCTTCACCCAATTCCTGAGCAGCATCCATGATGGCAAACAGTACATCCATATCCGTGGCGGCAGGATACTGCAAATTAACATATTCAAGGGTGGCACCTTCGCCGCGAACAGCACCGGTTGGTACTATGATGGTGCCGGGTTTTAGGCCGGTTTGAATTGCGCCACAGGTACCAACCTTAATCATGTTGGTACAACCTACATGACGAAGCTCCTCCACAGCTATAGCCATAGGCATACAGCCCATACCACAGGACATAACGCTCATTGGTTTGCCGTGTTTTTCGCCTTTGTATGTAATATATTCCCGGTATTCTCCTGTTTTTTCCGCTTTGTCAAAGGTATCTGCTATACATTTGGTTCTTTCAAGGTTAGAGGTTAATATACAGTTTTTCGTAATTTCGGTCTCGTTGATTCCCAGATGATGCATTCTGCCATCTTCATGTGTTAGTTTACCGCTCATAAAACCGTTTTTTGTAGCCATGGGTTATCTCCTCCTTATTTACTGTTATTGTCCATCTCATCTAGGATTTCCGCAGCTCTGGTTGCAATTTTGCAGCACAACTCAATTTTTTCTTTCATAAAATCCGGGTGGAAGGATTCGGGATACGCAGTTGCGGAATCCGGCCCTTCGTAGTATTCGGTGCCTTCAATCATGCTCCACAGGGATACGCAGATAGAACCAGCTCTCATTCCCAACCTGTCGGCGATAACAAACATGGCCGAGCTTTCATTTTCAACCATTTTTACCCCAGCGTCCACCCAGGGTTTCATTCTTTCGTAGGTTTCTACCATAACAATTTTGGTTTCCCGATAAAAGGAGTCGTGGGAGCGGTATAAGCCCACCACCGGCTCCTCGCCAAACTCGTGGCAAGCCTGGATAAGCGCTCTGGTTACTAAAGGGTTTGCCACCGAAGGATACTCTGCAGGTGCATATTCATAGGAGCATCCTTCTCCACGAACGCCGCCTGTTGCAATAATCATACTGCCAGGTTTATAGTTTTTCAACAAAGCAGCGCCGGTACCAACGCGGATTACGTTTTTCACGCCCAGGTGCTTCATTTCCTCCAAAACCACACTTACAGCCATGGGCCCCATACCGGAAGATACAACCGAAATAGGCACATCTTTGTGGGTTTTTCCTTTATAGCTAACAAAGGTGCGTCGTCTCCCCAAATATTCGGATTCTTTCCAGCAGTCTGCGATGACCTTGCTTCTTGCAAGATCACCCGGCATCAAAACTGTATCGGTTACATCACCAGCCCCCAGTCCGGTATGAAACATCTTGCCGTTTTTGTCGGTAAATTTTTTGCTGGTTAACTCCACAAAAATTCATCCTTTCTTTGTCCTGTTATTGGTTGACGGCAGGGTACACATACAACATATCACATATGTTGTATGTTAATAGTAATTGATTATTTTAAAGTAGTCAATAGTATTCTGTAAAATTTGCATATTATCTAAAGTTTTGCAGTTTGTTTTGGTTACATTTAATTGGTGTGTCCTTTTGCTTTTTAAGCTTGTCGGTTTTTTTCTTCACCAGCCAAACCCATGTTTTAACCAGTTAATCCTAAGCTTTTTATAGGAACTTAGGCATCTCTTTCCAGACATTTTTAAAAGCTTGCATTCTCAGCGCAACTGTTGTCTGTGAGCGCTGGTTAGGGTGACCTTTCAATTGCTTCATGTATTCTCCCCTTCCCTTTCGCCCTATTTTAGCTCAGTTTCCTTTCTGGCAAGAGTAATAAAGGCCAACCACTAGCTATAAAATGATAAATAGGAATGAAATGGTGGGGAGGCCAATATGAAGGTATCGGAATATATAGTCGATTTTTTAATTCAAAATGGGATATCCCATATATTTGGATACCCAGGAGGGATGGTTACCTATTTCATGGATGCACTCAAGCAGCGAGAAGCAGAAATTGCATCCCATCTGCACTACCATGAACAAGCCGCCGCTTTGGCGGCATGTGGCTATGCCCAGGCTTCTGGTAAACTGGGTGTGGCATATGCCACAAGCGGCCCGGGAGCCACAAACCTAATCACCGGCATCTGCAATGCATACTTTGACTCCATTCCTGTACTGTTCATTACCGGGCAGGTAAACTCCAATGAGGCCAAAGGCATCTATACTGTACGGCAAAAGGGATTTCAAGAAACCGATATTCTTTCAATGGCATTAGGGGTAACCAAATACTGTGCAGCGGTTGAAAGTGAGAAGGATATTCGCTTTCATTTGGAAAAAGCATATTGCAGAGCTATGTCCGGAAGACCCGGCCCTGTTCTGATTGATATCCCTATAGATATACAGCGAGCAGAAGTTGACACCCATACTCTGTATGGCTTTATCCAGGAGGGTGTACCAGAGGATTCTGCCTGCCAAACCGCCTGTAAGACAATTGGGGAGGCTTTGTGCAACGCCAAAAGGCCATGTATCTTGGCCGGTGCCGGAATCCAAAGCAGCGGAATGCAAAGCGAATTCGCCACTTTGGTGGAACAGCTAAAAATACCTGTAGTCTCCAGTATGCCAGCAGTGGATGTATTGCCTAGTTCCCCCTATTATTATGGATTTATCGGAGCATATGGCCTACGACATGCTAACTTTATTCTTGCCAAAAGCGATTGTATACTCACCTTAGGCTCCAGGATGGATCTACGCCAAGTTGGTGCTGATACAGAAAATTTTGCACCCAATGCCCGCCTTATTCGCGTGGACGTTGATGAAGCTGAGCTGAGTATACCAGTTAAAAAGGATCAGAAATGTTTTAAATGTAATTTAAAAAACCTGATCCCTCTTCTTATTTCTACAGTAAAGGATTGGGTAACCCCCTACGAAGAGTGGGCTAGGGTGTGCAAGGAAATTAGACAGCTGCTTTTGCATAAGGACTTAGGGCAGGAACACGCTATGATAAGCGCTATTAGCCATATTGCTCCCTATGATATACCAGTTACAACAGATGTGGGGCAAAACCAAGTATGGGTAGCCCAAGGGTTTGTGCCCAATGGGCAAAGAATCTTGTTTTCGGCAGGACATGGCACTATGGGGTATTCCCTTCCCGCAGCAATTGGCGCCTATTATGCTACACAGAAAGTTGTGCTAAGCTTTCAAGGCGATGGTGGTCTACAGATGAATCTCCAGGAGCTTGCGTTTATTGCAAGGGAAAAGCTACCTATTAAAATTATTGTATTAAATAACCAATCACTTGGAATGATCCGGCAATTTCAAGAAATGTACTTTGCATCTCGGTATGCCCAAACCAAACATGGAACCGGATATTGGGCTCCGGATTTTCAGTCCATTGCCAGCGCTTATACCATCCCATACAAAAAAATATCCACACCGGCCCAGGTAGATAAACTCAAACTTTTGTTAAACAATTCTGATCCTGTTTTTGTGGAAATTGCACTGCCCGACAATACATATGTGTATCCAAAGCAGATGTTTGGCAAGCCCATTCAGGATCAAGAGCCTTTGCTGGACAGGGCGTTGTATCAATATATTTTGGATTTATAGCTGGCAAGAAGGGATGATGATATGAAGCTACTTTCTTTTTGTATACCTACCTATAACGGAGAAGGCCATATTCATAGGCTTTTAGAAAGCCTTTTGTCACAGGTGAATGACGCAAACAGAGATAAAGTGGAAATCTGCATTAGCGACAATTGCTCCACAGACAACACACAAACTGCAATATTTAATACCATCAACAAATATCCCAAAGTGGCTGTGCGGTATCGGCGCAGGGAATCTACCTGTGATCCCGCTATCCATTTTCTTGAAACAGTGCAGATGTCTCAAGGTGTATACAGTGGGCTTTTGGGGGACGACGACCGATTTTTACCCGGGAAGCTGGAGTATCTGATAGAAAAAGTAGAGCTGGCCCAGGTGGAAGGCATTGATGCAATTGTCACCATGTTTGATATGTACAGCTATGGTGCCCAAAGCAATATTACCGCAACAATTTTAAAAGGACAGCAACAGGATCAAATCTTTGACCTATCAACTGCCCAGGGGTTTTATGATTACTTTAGCCGCACAGACGGAGCTTATGGCAATGCGGCTGTTTTTGCATTTATCTCCAATGTTATATTCAATCGCGAACAGTGGCTCCTCCAAAATAGGCCTCAAGAAGAGATCTTACTTTCCAGCTACATGCAGTGCTACCGAATGATAGATTTGCTGCGCAGTGATGGCAAACTGCTGTATTTGCATACCAGCTATGTACATCGGGATACCAGCCGGGATAACCTTATTGCAATACACGGCATTGCTTTTTATTACAGAATCTGTAGGGATATGAAAAAGCTGATTGATTTTTATTTTGAGCAGTGTACACACAACCTGTTTTTCTACAAT
>CAYNCW010000228.1:0-5201 GCA_964395635.1 uncultured Oscillospiraceae bacterium | reverse complement strand
CTCCTTCTGTATCTTTTTTTGCTGTATTAATCTGAGTATATCATATTCTAAAGGGTTCTACCAAGTGGTTTTTTCTTGCCGACATACCGAAATTATCTCGGAAATTTTGTGTATCCTTTTGTGACAAATATTTCTATATTCTGACAAATTTCTCCCAAATAACTTGCTACACTCAGGACAAGTTTAATTTGAGGAGGAACAACCATGAGACGGATATTGCAGCTTTTCTTAGCGGTAGTTGTGGCGTGCAGCTGTGTGCTGACAACCTTTGCCCACAGCGGCCGCACCGATTCCAGTGGCGGACATAAAGACAACAAAAACGCCAGTGGACTGGGCAGCTACCACTACCACCACGGCGTGGGGCCACATCTTCACCCAAACGGGGTATGCTCTTATGACACAACCACTACCACAACCACTACAACACCTCCGCCCCAGACCACACCCCAACCCGCGGCCCCTGCTGCCACCGCTGGGCTGACTGCAGCTGAAACCGCCATGGTAGAACAGGCTAAGCAAGCTTTTAACCAGGGGAGCACCTTCATCAAGGTGGAAAATCAGCAGCAACTGAGTTTGGCTTTGTTACAGGCACTGGCTAAAACTGCTGCCAACTATGGCAAGGCCTTAACAGTAAACTGTGATACAATTGTAGAGCAACAAGTTGTCCTTCGGCTGGCTGTGAATCCCACCAAGGCCACCAAAGCAATTACCGTAACCGGTGCTGTCAGCGGGGAGCAGGTGCAAACCATACAGGCCAAGTTCCTACAGTGGTTTGGCGCTCAGGTGCAAGTAGTTGGGTTAAATCAACCCACCGATTTTGGCATGGTTGTGGAGGTGGTCGCCAAGGTGGATCTTGCTCCACTCAACACCAATGGCCTGGTGTTTTATGTCTATGATGCTGCCACCGGGAAGTACACCCCCATTGCAGCAGAAAATTGCTGGGTAGACGACAATGGTTTTGTGCATGTGAAAACCTCTTTGTCCGGGTATATTATCGTGGCTGATAAGGCATTCTAACCTATTTTTCTAAACCAAAAACCCAAGCAGACACCGCTTTTGCGCAGGGTCTGCTTGGGTTTATTGTTGCACTCGATTCCATTATGGCAGCAAATACTCTGCCAAGATCCGCTTTACCAGGGTTATGTCGATGGGCTTTGCAATATGGCCGTTCATACCCATCTCCAATGCTTTATCCACATCCTCTCGGTATGCGTTGGCTGTGGTGGCTATAATGGGTACCGTAGCTGCATCCTCCCTGTTTAACGAACGGATCTTTTGGGTTGCTTCGTATCCATTCATCACCGGCATCTGCACATCCATAAAGATTAGATGATAATACCCCACCGGTGTATTCTCAAAACAGGTTACTGCTTCTTGGCCGTCTTTGGCTTGGTCAATCTCCAGATGAACATCTGCCAGTAGCTCGGTGAAAATGAGGCGGTTGATTTCCACATCCTCTACCAGCAAAATACGTTTGCCGGTTAGATCCAGCACATGGTCGCCATCATCTATAGGATCAGATATACTGTGATCCGCTTTGTTTAGGGTGATGGTGAAGGAGAAGGTGGATCCTTGGCCAGGCTGGCTGGTTACGGTTATCACACCACCCATTTGCTGCACCAGGTTCTGGCTGATAGCAAGACCTAGGCCGGTGCCGCCAAACCGGGTGGCAATGGTGCTGTCGGCTTGTTCAAAAGCTACAAACAGGTTGGAGACCTGCTGAGGGGTCATGCCAATGCCGGTATCGGCTACTGTAAAGGCAAGGGTGATGTTGTCATGGTTTTCTTCTGTTATCTTGGCCCAAAAATCAATGGTACCGTTTTTGTCGGTGAATTTTACCGCATTGCCCAAAAGGTTTATCAACACCTGTTTGAGCCGCAGCATATCCCCCAGTACCGAGATGTGGTGTATATCCTCGTAGCAGGTTTGAAAGGCTATCTGTTTTTCCTTACACCGGGGCAGCATCAGGTTGGTAACTTCCTCCATAGCTGCCCGGAGAGAAAAGGGCTCCACTGCCAGCGTAAATTTACCTGCCTCAATTTTGGACATATCCAAAATATCATTGATTAGCCCCAGAAGATGGGCAGATGCTGTGCTGATCTCGTTTATAGACGATTCTACCTTAGAAGCGGGTTCTACCTCTTTTTTCGCCACCTGCGTCATGCCCATAATGGCGTTGAGGGGGGTTCGTATTTCGTGGCTCATCCGGGCGAGAAATTCACTTTTGGCCTTGGAGGCTACCTGTGCGGCCTGTGTTTGCACCTCCAGTTCACTTGTTCGTTGGCGCACCAGCTCCTCCAAATTTCTGCTGAGATCCTGATATTTCATTAAGAAGATAACCATCAAAACCAGCACCACAAGCAGTAGGCAAGAAAACCCAATGAGATAGGGCAGCTGGGTGCGGGCGATTTTGCTGCGGTAATCAAATACCTTACGGGTCCAGCGGTCGGTGATATGCTGGGTGTCCACCAGTTGCTGAGCCTTGCTGACAATAGATTGGAGTATCTCTTCATTCTTGTTAAAGCCAAACATCGATTCACAGGGGCGATTGAATACCAGATTGGCCTTAAAAATGGGATTTTCCATATAGTGGGTGACGCTGAGCAACAGGTTGCGGGTTGCCATTAAAAAGTCGATTTGCCCTTTTTCTAAGGCATCGAAGGCCTCTTCGCTGTTGCTGTATACCACTGTGTTGGGGTGATTGGGGAACCATTCGGTAAATACATCGGTGTATGCGGACTGATCAATCAGCCCCACCTTTGCGTACAGCACCTGGTGCACAGAGATATCCTCGTGTTCCAGCCGGGACAACAAGGCGTAGTAATCGGTGGTGTAGGGTTCATCCGACCACAAAAACCGCCCCTTACGCTCTTTGGAGGGAATGAGCTCGGTGATCATAGCCGCTTGGCCGTTTTCCAGCATGGCAAGCAGTTCGGGCCACTGCTGGGTGGGCTGGTTCACCGGCTGAAAGGTTAAACCGGTGAGCTGGCTGATTTCGCTGAGCACATCTACGGCGATACCTTGGAGCTGATGCTCCTGCTGGTTGTAGAAGCAAGAGGGGTAGTTATCGTACTCGGCTGCCAGCGGTATGGGGATGTTTTGCGCCAGGTGGGCGGTAATATAGGCTTTTTCCTGGTCTGTCAGCTGTTTAAACAGCTTGTGCCTTAAATACTCTTCATCCCCCTGGCCATACAGCTGCATCAGGTGATAAAGGGCGCCATTTTCCAGATATTTTTGCATAACGCTGATAACAGGCTGCAGCTGGGGATTGGCTGTGGAAAGTGATACAGGGATGTAAATCAGAGGAAAATATTCCTCCGCCTTAATGCTGGGATGGTCGTCAAAGGCGGCTTCTGCGGTACCGTCATCAAAAAAGGCATCGATTTTGCCTTCCAATAGCTGCTGTAACGCGGTTTCGTGGCTTTCAAAGTAATAGGTATCAAAGGGTTCCGGGGAATTGGATCGCAGCGCATCTCGGGTTATGGTGTTTTCCAGAAAACCATAGCGAAGGTTGCGCTCTTTTGCCAGAACACTTAACGGTTCGCTGCCCTTTACCCGGAAAAATTTGATTGAACGTTCGGCTATGGCATCGGTCATAAAATACTGGGTTAAGCGTTGTGGTGTTGAGGTAAGGTCCCCGCTAAAGTCCACTTCATAAGAATCCAGCTTGGATTTAAGGGCATCCCACTCGTAAATCTCCGGCACAAAGGGGATACCAAACAGCTGGGTCATCCATTGGCAGAACAGGTTGCTATAGCCGCCAATTTGCCCTTCCGACTCCCAGAATGCTTCGGTAGAATAGGTCATACCGTAGGAAAAGCTGGCCCGAGA
Source organism: uncultured Oscillospiraceae bacterium (assembly GCA_964395635.1). Lineage (GTDB taxonomy): Bacteria > Bacillota > Clostridia > Oscillospirales > Ruminococcaceae > WRAV01. Next base: position 1,370 of record CAYNCW010000228.1, on the reverse strand, counting down.
GGCCTTCAGAGCCTCAATGGCTGCAATCTCCTCTTGGGTAACACCGGGAATTGTCCGGTAATCGTGATACACGGGGTGCTGGTTTGTCCCAGCGGTGGCATAACCCGTAAAGCTGAGGGCAACCATCACTACCACAAACAAGATACAAATTTGTTTTTTTAATCCACCCATCCTACCATGCCTTCTATATTCACAAAATTCTGCGCAAAGCGCTGCAAAAAATTTACAATTTTAGTATAACACAAAGCGGGGTGTTGTCAATATTGTTACAGTATTTTGCCACTGTTTAGGCACACCCTTGCTGGTATTGTATGCTATGGAGCCCGGTTTCACTACCGCTATGGGGACCCAGGTGAAAAAGCGGACAACTCAGAGGGTTCTGAATGTCCGCTTTTGGGAGGGTACCCTATGCTTGTATATCCGACAGAAAGCTCTTTCCGTGGAGGTGATCCGGGATGCCAAATACATCCAACACTGTTGCGGCGATATCGGCAAAGCTGTCTCTGGTGCCCAGGTTGCAGCCCTGACGCAGGGGTTTGCCGAAGGCTATCATGGGGGTATATTCCCGGCTGTGGTCGGTGCTGGGGGTTGCGGGGTCGCAGCCATGATCCGCAGTGAGGATAACCACATCGTTCTCTCCCAAAGCCTGCATAAAGCTGCCCAGCTGCTGATCAAACTCATTGAGAGCGGCGGTGTAGCCGGCAATGTCGTTGCGGTGTCCGTAAAGCATATCAAAGTCCACCAGGTTTACAAAGGCAAGGCCTTTAAAGTCTTCTTTAGCAAGCTGGATGGTCTTTTCCATACCGTCCTTGTTTCCGGTAGTGCGGATGGTTTTGGAGATGCCCTGCCCTGCAAAGATGTCGTAGATTTTGCCCACACCAATGGTCTCCAGCCCCGCTTTTTGCAGCAGGTCACACATGGTGGCTGACGGCGGCTCCAAGGAGAAATCGTGGCGGTTGGAGGTGCGTTTAAAGTCCGGGTATTGCCCCACAAAGGGGCGGGCAATCACACGGCCTACACCGTGCTTACCCTGCAAAATACCCCGGGCATCTTCACAATAGCGGTACAGCTCTTCCACAGGCACCGCCTCTTGGTGGGCGGCAATCTGGAACACACTGTCGGCAGAGGTGTAGACTATCAGCTTGCCTGTTTCCAAATGCTCACGGCCAAAATCGGTGAGCACCTGGGTGCCGGAGTAGGGCTTGTTGCACAATACCCCCCGTCCGTTTTTTTGAGTAAATGCCTCCAATACCTCATCGGGGAACCCATCAGGGTAGGTGGGCAGAGGCTGTGGCGAATACAGCCCTGCAATCTCCCAGTGGCCGATAGTGGTGTCTTTCCCCTTGGACTGTTCAGCCATGCGGGCAAAA
>CAYNCW010000227.1:0-5204 GCA_964395635.1 uncultured Oscillospiraceae bacterium | reverse complement strand
AAGGTTGTGGATAAAATAACCCAAGCCTTTCAATCCGGTGGACGGCTATTTTACCTTGGTGCAGGCACCAGTGGACGGCTGGGAGTTTTGGATGCATCTGAATGCCCACCCACCTTTGGGGTGCCACAGGATATGGTAATCGGCCTTATTGCCGGAGGGGATATTGCCCTGCGTATTCCGGTGGAGGGTGCAGAAGACGATTTAGAGCTGGCAAAAAAAGATTTGATGGAGCATACTCTTAGTAGTAAAGATGTGGTCATTGGCATTGCAGCCAGTGGACGTACCCCATATGCAATTGGTGGGCTGAACTACGCAAAGGAAATGGGCTGCTATACTGCCGCTATTGTGTGCAACACCGGCTCTGCAATGGCCGGTATGGTGGATACCCCCATAGAGGTAATCCCCGGGCCGGAAGTTTTGACCGGATCTACCCGGTTAAAATCCGGCACCGCACAAAAAATGGTGCTGAATATGCTCACAACAGCTGCTATGGTGAAGATTGGCAAAGCGTATAAAAACCTTATGGTAGATGTGGTGCAGAGCAATGAAAAGCTAAATATACGTGCGGAAAACATTGTTATGGAAGCCACCGATCTCACCCGCCAGCAAGCGCAAGAATTTATCCAGCAAGCCCAGGGCAATGTGAAAATCGCAATCGTAATGGCTTTGGCAGGCTGCGATATGGATGCAGCTGTGAAACTGTTGGAGCACTCCGGTGGCCATGTGCGCCAGGCACTAAATAAGTAACCCCTGTGGTAGAATAAACATAAAGCTGTGAAAGAGGTGTTGTAACTATGACAAATCAAGAATTGTCAAAGGAGATTCTAAAGCACTTGGGCGGCAAGGACAATGTGGTGGCTGCCTACAACTGTATGACCAGGCTGCGGATAACCCTGGCAAACCCTGCCAAGGTGGATGCCGAAGCACTAAAAGCCACCGAAGGGGTATTGGGCATTGTGGAGGATACTCTGTTCCAGGTCGTGCTGGGGCCGGGTAAAGCCAAAAAGGTGTGCGAGTTCTTTTTAGAGGATGCAGGACTGGATGCCCCTGGCGAGAAGAAAACCACCACCGATGCTGGCTGGGAAGAAAACAAAGCCGCACTGAAAAGCGGACAAAAACAAAGTGCATGGAAACAGGGGCTGCGCAATATCGCCGATATCTTTATGCCATTGATTCCTGCCATTATCGCTGCGGGACTGTTTAACGGGTTTGCAAGCCTTCTCAGCCAAACTGCTGCAGGTCAAGCCCAGGTTGCAGATAAAGCTGGTGCCTTGTTTATCACCATCACCGTGTTCCAGCTTATTGGTGGATCCTTCCTTACCTACTTTACCATCTTCACCGGTATCAATGCTGCCAACAAGTTTGGCGCAACCCCCGCTTTGGGAGGCATGCTGGGCGCTATGGCAAACATGCCCCAGATTGTTACTTTGGCAACCGCCTTTGGTCTATACAACGAAGCAGTTCCGTTGGAATCCATTCTCACCACCGGTAAGGGCGGTATTATCGGGGTTATCTTTGGTGTTTGGCTGCTTTCCAAGGTGGAAAAGAGCCTGCGGAAGATCGTGCCGGATACACTGGATCTGGTGGTCACACCGGTGGTTACCTTATTGGTTGTATCGGTTGCCTATGTGTTTGCCATCATGCCCCTGGCCGGATTTGTTTCCGACATGCTGGTACGCGGACTGAGTGTGTTGATTGCATCCTCCAACCCGGTTGTATCCATTATTTCCGGATATATACTTTCTGCTTTGTTCCTGCCTATGGTGCTTTTGGGACTTCATCACGGTCTCATTCCCATTTACGCAATCCAGCTGGAAACCTTGGGTGCGGTTACTTTGTTCCCGGTTTTGGCAATGGCAGGCGCTGGTCAGGTAGGAGCTGCGATCGCCATCTATGTAAAAGCCAAAAGAGTGGGGAACAAGCGAATCAAAAAGGTTATTTACGGTGCTCTTCCCGCCGGATTTTTGGGTGTTGGTGAGCCCCTCATCTACGGTGTAACCCTGCCTATGGGTAAGCCCTTTATCACAGCAGGTATCGGTGCTGGTTTTGGCGGCGCATTTGTCCGGCTGATGAATGTATCCAGCGTAGCTTGGGGACCCTCCGGCCTGGTTTGCATCCCGCTGATGTCCACCCCTCCCTATATGCTCTACTACTTTATCGGGCTGGTTATCTCATACGTTATGGGATTTGTGGTAACCTATATGATGATCAAAGACCAGGAAGTAGCTGCTGTATAACGTATACTGTTGACTTATGCCTTACAGAATGAGACAATACCTGTTAGGAAAAGCAAACCCACTTTTAGGAGGAAACAATGCTGGGATTTGGAAAGAAAACATCCAATAAGATTCCGATTTTAGCAACACAGACAGGTGATCTCATTGGTCTGGAATCTGTGCCGGATAACGTATTTGCCCAAAAGGTGCTGGGAGAAGGAGTTGCCATTATCCCCCAAGAGGATATGGTAAGAAGCCCGGTAAGCGGCATCGTTGTGGATATAACCGACACCAAACATGCGGTGTGCCTGACAGCGGAGGACGGGACTGATTTTCTGGTGCATGTAGGCATTGACACAGTGAAGCTAAAGGGAGAAGGCTTCGAGGCCCTGGTGCAAGCTGGGGATAAGGTAAAAGCAGGAGACCCTATTCTAAAAGTAAACCTGCAGGTTTTAAAAAACAACGGTGTTTTTGCCCACACACCCACTGTTATTGCGGATATGGAAGGCATCACCCTTTGGGTAGAAAACCAAAGCAAGGTTGTGGCCGGGCAAACTGTAGTGGCATATTACCAGCGGGGATAACATTAAACATCCACCAAGATCATCAGCTCTTTTGCAGCCTGTTTCCCTCTGAGTGGGTTATTACCTTGTCAGAGGAAAACTATCTACGCAAATCTATCTGTTGGTGATTTTTATCGGTGTTTAGCATAACTTTACCGCAGCAAGGAGAAAGAAATGAAACAATTTAGCTACACCATTACCGATCCCGTTGGGCTGCATGCACGTCCCGCAGGGCTTTTGGTAAAGGAAGCAGGAAAATTTTCATCCGATATTTCCATTACTTTGGGAGAAAAAACTGCCAATCTCAAGAAGCTGTTTGCCGTAATGGGATTGGGCGTCAAGCAAAACAATGAAGTGATAGTAGCTGCTGAGGGTGACGATGAAGAGCAGGCAGCGCAAACGATAGAAAGATTTATGCAAGACAATCTATAGGAGGATTGGCCCGATGGTTACATTGCAGGGCAAAAGTGTCTGCGGCGGTATTGCCAAAGGCCCCCTCTATTACTACAAACGCAGTGCCGGTGCGGTTTCCAGAAGACATGCTGAACCCGAAGCAGAGCTGACACGCTTTCACACCGCAAAAGAAGCGGCAATTGCCCAACTGGGGCAGCTGTATGATAAGGTGTTGGCTGAAATGGGTACCCATGGCGCCGCACTGTTCGAGGTGCACCAGATGATGCTGGAGGATGAGGATTACTGCGACTCTATCTGCGATATTATCCAACGGCAGAAGGTGAATGCCGAATATGCGGTTGCAGTTACAGCAGACAATTTTGCCCGGATGTTCTCGGAAATGGACGACGACTATATGCGAGAACGGGCCGCAGATGTGCGGGATATATCGGAGCGGGTTATCGGTATTTTGTTGGGTAAAACAGACAATGGTATACAATCGGCACAGCCGGTGATTGTGGCAGCGGATGATCTTGCCCCCAGTGAAACGGTGCAGCTGGATAAATCCAAAATACTTGCCTTTGTCACCTCACAGGGCTCCACCAATTCCCATACCGCAATTCTCGCCCGGACAATGGGAATACCTGCTATTATCGGTGTTGGGGATGCGCTTAGCCAAGATATGGACGGTAAACAAGCCATTGTGGATGGATTTAAAGGGATTGTATATCTGGAACCGGACGTGGACACAACAGCGGAACTAGAGCGCCAGAACCAGGAGGAAATCCAACGCAAAGCCCTTTTGGAGCAGCTGCGAGGCAAGCCAAGTGTTACCTTGGATGGAAAGACCATACAGGTATATGCCAATATTGGCAGTCCCGGAGATGTTGGCTCGGTGCTGCAAAATGATGCAGAGGGAATAGGACTTTTTCGCAGCGAGTTTTTGTATCTGGAAAGTGAGGACTATCCCTCTGAAGAAAAGCTCACCAGTGCCTATAAGAGTGTGGCGGAAACCATGGCCGGTAAAAAGGTTATTATTCGCACCCTGGATATAGGTGCTGACAAGCAGGCAGACTATTTTCAGTTGCCTAAGGAAGAAAACCCTGCAATGGGTTTGCGGGCTATCCGATTGTGCTTAACCCGGGAAGGCCTGTTTAAAACACAGCTTCGGGCTATTTATCGGGCGTCTGCCTTTGGCAATATTGCCATTATGTTTCCTATGATAATCTCTCTGCAAGAGGTGCGCAGGATTAAAGCCCTTGTGAGCCAGGTAAAGGATGAGCTGAAAAGAGACGGCATCTCCTTTTCGGAGGATGTGGAACTGGGGATTATGATAGAAACTCCTGCTGCGGCTGTCATCAGCGATTTGCTGGCAGAAGAAGTGGACTTTTTCAGCATAGGCAGCAACGACCTAACCCAATACACACTGGCTATAGATAGGCAGAATCAAAGTCTGGAGCCTTTTTGTGATGAACATCACCAAGCTGTATTGCGTCTCATTGCCTTGAGCTGTGAAAACGCACACAAGGCCGGTATCTGGGTGGGGATTTGTGGAGAATTGGGTGCAGACGAAAGCATGACCCAGCAGTTGTTGGAAATGGGGATTGACGAGTTTTCAGTTTCTCCGCCTGCTGTATTGCGAATACGGCAAAAGATTCGGCAGTCCAAAGCTTTTTCTTAGCAAGGAGGCGGCAAAACCTGGTGTTTTGCCCCAAACACAGATGGGGCTGTTGCAAAGCAATTCCAGTTGAATTGCAGGCAACAGCCCCCTTTTTAAAGGCAAAGCAAATTAGTAAAAAAACAAAGCATTATCCTTTGCCGCTATGTTGGCGGCCCATTCCCGGCTTATAGATGTGAGTTTTGGAAAGCTTCTCCATTGAATATTCGTAGGTGCGGTTGGCATAGGCGGTGTAGAGAATGTCGACGATGTTAAGCTGGGAAATACGGGAGGACATGGCGCCACTGCGAAAGATGGATTCATTAGCCGCCACATACAGATTATAGGTGCTTAGCTCAGAAACCGGGGAAACAC
>CAYNCW010000226.1:0-5213 GCA_964395635.1 uncultured Oscillospiraceae bacterium | reverse complement strand
CCCTTGACAGTATTGAGAAGCTTAGCTGATAATTTTTGTAGGAGGTAGTTTATGAAAAAGAAGATAGTTCTCTCCTTTGGGCTAATGTGTTTGATTACCCTTATGCAGGGGGGCATTTTTTTTGGCGTATTATCATTTTTTAAAAATGCCCAGTCAGACTTAGTCAAAGCCCAGTCTATATCCCAAGAGGTTACTGCTATCGAAATCAAGCATTACGAGTGGTTGCAGGGCCTTTATGCAACTGTATATACAGGTGCAGAATTTACAGGTTCACTGGATGATACAGCCTGCTCCCTGGGCAAATGGATAGGCAGCGAATCCACCCAGCAGCACATGGATGCCACCTTGCAATCCCTTATTGATGAAATTCAGCAGCCCCACCATGCAATACACGCCGCGGCTAGCGAGATAATACAATCACTTTCCGCCAACAACACAGTAAATGCTAACCTTATTTTTGCCCAAGAGGTTACCCCCAACATACAAAAAACCATTGGTATATTGGGGCAAATGGTGGCGTATGCAGATACAGAGATAAACGAAATGCATGACAAAACCGACCGTGCCAACCGTGGTTCGGTATTGATTTTATTTATCAGCACCGGTGTAAGTGTGGTGGCGGGTATTGTGCTGATCCGATTGCTAATGAAACAGATTATTCCCCCATTAACCGAACTTACAGAAGCTGCTATGCTGGTTTCAAAGGGCAACGTGGAAGTGGATGTAAACATACGCACCAACGATGAGCTGGGTCTTTTGGCCACAGCATTCCAGCGGATTATAAAAGCTACAGCAGGCCAAAGCAAACAAATTACCCAGATGGCGGAAGGTGATTTAACAATCGATATACAGCCCCGTGGCGAAAAGGATATTTTAAATATAAAACTAGCCGAAATGGTTCAGCAAAACAATGCCGCTCTATCGGGTATTCGGGATATGATTGATGAAATTAACAACGGCTCAAATGCCATTTCGGCCAGCGCACAACAATTGGCTGCCGGTGCATCGGAGCAATCCAGCATAACCGAGGAGCTTTCCACCACAATAAAGTCCATTGCAGAGCTTGCCAATTCTACCTTTACCAAAACCACATCCTTGATGGCACTCACCCAAAATATGCACAGTTCTGCAGCTGAAGGCAGCAGCAGCATGGAATCTATGCTTAAATCCGTTCAAGATATTCACAAATCTTCGGTAGATATCGGCAACATTGTAAAAGTGATTGAGGACATTGCCTTTCAAACCAATATTTTGGCACTAAATGCAGCAGTGGAAGCTGCAAGAGCCGGTGAACATGGCAGAGGATTTTCAGTGGTGGCCGATGAAGTACGCTCCCTGGCGGTGCGCAGCGCCCAGGCTGCCAATGAAACAACACAGCTCATCAATACCTCCATGGAAAAAGCAGCAGATGGTGTAAAGGTTGCATCTAGCACCGAACGCTCCTTATCCAAAATTATTGAAGAAATACAACAGGTATCCTCCATAATAAACGGCATTGACGATGGTATCCGCAATTTAGATGAAGCAAGCTCTCAGTTGGATACAGGTATTGGCAGAGTTGTGGAGGTTGTTCACCAAAACTCTTCTTCAGCGCAAGAGCTGGCTGCTTCCAGTCAAACACTTGCCATATTGGCCCGAAAGCTTGAACATATTTCCTCTGTGTACAAGCTAAAGCCCGATTCTAGTGGGAAGATAGCAGCCAATTCTACTCTACCATCCATTCAATATACACAAGAAACCTCTATCTCTCTATAACCTAAACATATTATCAAAACAGAATATTCGCTTAAAAACGAAGTCGCTTGTGTTTCCAAAATTGGAAAACACAAGCGACTTTGTGTGCCTATTGACTGCCTGTATTCAGTCAAAGGAGTTCTATCTAATACTCCTCGGGGAAAGGAGTACTGGGGATAGCCGAAGGACGATCAGTTGATAATATCGGAAGATATTGGCTCTACATCCAGGTTAACCGGCTTTATGGATACCATATGCCCATAGGAAGTCGCCACAGTGGGGGTATACATATATTCTTTACCATATTGTAGTTTGTCTTGTAAATAGCCTTGAATTTCACCTTTTAAATTGGACGGTAGATCCTCAGTATTCAAGTATTTATACCCAACAATCGCTCCATCCACTTCAGCAATAGCCATTACCATAGTGTTCATGGGATCCGCAATATACATTTGATTTTTTGCCTTGTTGCTTATCTTATCGACTTCAGGGGTCTCTGATACTTCAAATACCTTTATAGGCTCATACCAGCCTTGCAGTCCATTGCTTTTATATTCTCTTACAATATCCAAGGCATATATTTTTAAATCAGATTTAACCACATTTACGCGGCGGTCGGAATAATCCCCAGCATCTGTCATGGTTATAAAGTAGTATTTATCCACCTTGGGTGCGATTATTCTATCCGAAAGTCCCAATTCTTTTAGTACTGCCAGGGTATTTACATACTCCTCGCTAATTAGTACAGAGGATGTGCCATTCATATAATTAAATTTATCCAAGAATGCGGCGTTGCCGTAGCGACCATACAGAGACGTGTAATCTCGATACCGTATATTCAGGTATCCCAACGCCGGCTTCTGTGGTGAGAGGATATTTTCCAGCTTCTCGTTGGACATATCCTTCTTAACAGCGTCTAACAGTTTGCGTAAATTCTGTTTATCCAGCACCTGATAGTTGTCTTGCTTCGAGACAAAGCTATCATTTACGTTCACCGATTGTATCAAATCTTCCTGGGCTATCTCCGGTAATGTGTCCAAAAAGAATATTGGATGCCGCGTGGTGATAAAGTCCTCTTTATCTTCTAAATTGGCAAGGGCAGCAGTGGCTTGGGCATTAAACATATTATAAGAACGGGTCATGGTTTTTCCGTTCTTCAATTTATAGGTAATCTCTGCGAACTGATAATAGTGCTCACTATCTGTATTGACAACATATGACCTAAGCGTTTTGGGGGGATTATCCACCGCCTTTTGATGTGCATCCAAAACAGTAGCAATTGCTTCTGGGTTGGTAAGATAGGAGTGTCCGTCTTTCTGTTCTTGGCTCATCATTCCAAACGGACCGTAGCTTGAGTAAAACCTTCCACCATAAGCTCCGGTTAAATCCTCAAAACGACCGGTGTAGCTGATAGTTACGCTTTCCACCTGATCCTGTGTGGGAACTCTTCTTTCATATCCAAGCAAATCAAACTGAATACTTAAAAACAGTGCACTAGCTAGTACTCCGCCAATTGCCATCCATGGCATGTGCTTGACAATTTGTTTTGCACCTCGGGAAAAAATGATTGAAGAGATTACCCCAATAAGCATCGCTCCCAAAACCATTAGAAGCGGTAGACCGGCAGTTGGCACCTCTGAAAAAATTGCATAGAACAAATTGCCGCCGCAAAATGCAGCAAATATAAGACACGCGATCTGCAAAATACCCTTAGGTTGTGTTTGTCCTGCCAGCTCGCTCTTTCTGCGCCGATAGCAATACAGCGACAAGACAAGCAATAGAATACCAATCACAAGCCACACCAAGGCAATCAGTAGCATGGAGCGATAATTGTAGATGTATGTTTCTGTGATAGAAGAATACTTGGCAAACTGAAACCGTTGAAAGATAAACAGAAATGGAGACAACAGCATAGCCCAATGATTGGAAAATGAACCACCATAAGTAAGGCTGCCCCAGATTGCTCCACCAATCATATAAATAATTGATGGCATAGCACCTATAATTCCGGTTATGGACAAAGCATCAAAGGTGGTGCCCACATTTACCGAGATGAGTGTGGTAAACACATATAAAACAAATATGTATAACAATACAGAAATGATATCAACTGTGCAAAACACAAAATATTGCGGGCCAAAACAGCCGTATTTGCTATACCCAATCAGCTGCATAATCATGGTCAATAAATAGGTTGCCACAAATGGCACCATGATTGCTGTCAGCGTAGCAGCCATGTTGGACAGCAGATACTGTTTTCTGGTTACTGGCAAGGAATGATACAAATCGGTGCGCTTTTTGTCGTGCATATAATGATTGGACATTAATGCGGCACCAATAGTGACAATAGCCAACAAGACACAGAGCAATCCAGAAATGCTAAAATCCGGGTAAACGCCTGTGGAAAAATATCGTTTATAGATCATTAATCTTTCCAGCTCTGTGCTATTGGGTATCATATAGTACGTCTCGCGAGATAATAGGGAGAAAAACAACACCGGTATCATCAATATACAGATGATGGATGTGATAATTGCCGTAGCAACCTGATGCTTTAACGCAGTTTTGTACATAGCCAAAAAGCGGTTATTAGAAAATGATTTTGTTGTAGTCATAGCCAACCGCCTCCATTTCATGAATAAATACCTCTTCCAAGGACAGGGGTATTGTCTCTACAAACAACGGATTCATCTGTGAGATCTGTGCAAGTATTTCTTCGGCATTGCCGCGCACAATCATATTAAGCACACTGCCCACTTGATCTTTTTGCATGATGTTTAAACATTCAAACCGCTCCTGTTGAGGCATAAGTGTAAACCCAGCCTGTACCTTGCAGAATCCTAGCTTCACCTCATCTATCTCCCGCTCAAACACCACTTTTCCCTGGTGGAGCAGTCCCAGGTAATCGCATAGATCTTCCAGCTCCCGCAGATTGTGAGATGCAATTATGACTGTCATACCCCGTGCAGATATTTGGTCGGCCAAAATTTTGCGCAAACCACCCCGGATAACTGGATCCAATCCATCGAATGCTTCGTCCAACAGCAGATACCTTGGTTGGGAGGACAATGCCAATATCAGCGAAACCTGCCGCTTCATTCCTTTGGAAAAGGTATTGATCCGCTTTTTGGGATCGATGGGAAATCTGCCGCACATCTCTTCATAAAGCTTTATACTAAATCCACTGTATACGCTTTGATAAAACTTGGCCATGTCGTTCATGCTACATTGCGGCAAAAAATACAGATCATCTGATACATGAAATACAGAATCTTTTATAGCTGTATTCTCAAATGGGTTTTGTCCATCTATGAAAACACTTCCTGAGTCCGGCCGATAAATGCCGGAAATAAGCCGCAATAGTGTGGATTTACCTGAACCGTTTGAACCAACCAAACCATAGATAGAACCGTCGGGTATCTGGGTTTCAAAGGCGTTCAAAGCGGTAAATTCTTCAAACTTCTTTGTTAGCGCTTTGG
>CAYNCW010000225.1:0-5216 GCA_964395635.1 uncultured Oscillospiraceae bacterium | reverse complement strand
AAGGCGCTGTGGACGATTGTCCGCAGTGCTTTTATTTTTTGTTTGGAAAGGATGCTATCTATGAGCAAGGTTATAGCACCAAAGGGGTATCAGTCATTGCTATCGGTATACGACACCCAAACCGCGATCGGTAAAATCAAGAGGACATTTGAAGATAATCTTTCTGCAGCCCTTACTCTCAAGCGTGTATCAGCTCCGCTTTTTGTTGAACCCCAAACCGGATTGAATGATGACCTTAACGGCGTGGAGCGTCCTGTTGAGTTTGACATAAAGGAAACCGGAAAAAGTGCACAAATTGTCCACTCCCTTGCCAAATGGAAACGTCTGGCTTTACATAAATACGGTTTCCCGGTAGGCGAGGGGCTATACACCGATATGAACGCTGTGCGCCGGGATGAGGAGATGGATAACCTCCACTCCATTTATGTTGATCAATGGGACTGGGAAAAGGTGATAGACCGCAGGAGCCGCACCATAGAAACCCTAAAGGATACCGTGACAAAAATAGTCGGTGCAATCTGCGATACACAGGATACACTTGCAAAGGCTTACCCGGTATTGTCTGCAAAGCTATCCAGAGAAATAAGCTTTGTAACAACACAGGAGTTGGAGGATATGTATCCGTCTCTCGCACCAAAGGAAAGAGAAAATGCGTATCTGAAAGAACATAAGACTGCTTTTATTATGCAGATTGGCGACACCCTTAAATCCGGCTTGAGACATGACGGCAGAGCTCCTGATTACGACGATTGGTCGCTCAACGGTGATATTGTATTCTGGAGCGATGTGCTGGAATGTGCCTTTGAGGTTTCTTCTATGGGCATCCGAGTGGATGAAAAATCGCTGGATGAGCAGCTCACGAAATCAGGCTGTGACCAGCGCCGTGAGTTGCCATTCCATGCAGCATTACTTGCGGGAGATCTTCCGCTGACTATGGGGGGCGGTATTGGGCAGTCTCGGCTGTGTATGCTGCTTTTGAGTAAAGCGCATATCGGCGAAGTGCAGGTATCTGTATGGGATGAGGCTACCATAAACGGCTGTAAGTCCGCCGTCATTGAATTATTATAAGGAGTGATACTAGTGAAAGATATTCCGAATATGTTTGGCAGTATGGTGTTTGGAGATGCAGTAATGCAAGCCAGGTTGCCCAAAGACACGTATAAGGCGCTTAAAAAGACCATTGCGCAGGGCACGCATCTTGAACTTGATGTTGCCAATGTTGTGGCGAATGCCATGAAAGATTGGGCAGTGGAAAAGGGTGCAACCCATTTTACTCACTGGTTTCAGCCCATGACTGGCGTTACTGCCGAAAAACATGAAAGTTTTATTGCTCCTTCAGGTGACAGCAAGATTATCATGGAGTTTTCCGGCAAGGAGCTTGTGCGTGGCGAGCCAGATGCTTCCAGTTTCCCTTCCGGCGGGCTGCGTGCCACCTTTGAAGCCAGGGGTTACACCGTTTGGGACACCACATCCTATGCCTTTATCAAAGATGGTACCCTTTGTATTCCGACTGCTTTCTGCTCATACAGCGGCGAAGCGCTGGATAAAAAGACACCGCTGCTGCGTTCTATGGAGGCAATTGACAAGCAGGCACTGCGTATCTTACGACTGTTTGGAAACACCAATGCCCGCCGTGTCAATACAACAGTGGGCCCCGAACAGGAATACTTTTTGATCGATAAGGATGTTTACTTAAAACGCCCTGATTTGGTTTACACAGGCAGAACACTATTTGGTGCACGTCCTCCAAAAGGGCAGGAGATGGATGACCATTATTACGGGAGCATTAAGTCACGGGTGTCCGCTTTTATGCACGAGCTGGACCAGGAGCTATGGAAGCTTGGTATTCTTGCAAAAACCAAGCACAACGAGGTTGCTCCGGCACAGCATGAGCTTGCTCCGATTTTTACTACCACCAACATAGCCACCGACCATAACCAGCTTACCATGGAGCTGATGAAAAGCATTGCAAACAAGCACGGCCTTGCCTGCCTTCTCCATGAAAAACCCTTTGCCGGAGTAAACGGCAGCGGCAAGCACAACAACTGGTCTATTTCAACCGATTCAGGCGCAAATCTGCTGGAACCTGGCGAAACCCCGTATGAGAATGCACAGTTTCTGCTGTTTCTGGTTGCTGTTATTAAGGCCGTGGACGAATACCAGGATCTGCTACGCGTATCGGTAGCCAGCGCCGGAAATGATCACCGACTGGGCGCAAACGAAGCACCTCCGGCAATCGTGTCGATGTTTTTGGGCGATGAGCTCACTGAAATTTTGGAAGCGATTGAAACCGGCGCAGCTTATCAGGGCAGGCAGAAGCTTCAGATGGAGATCGGTGCCACGGTGCTGCCTCATTTCCCTAAGGACACCACCGACCGCAACCGCACCTCGCCGTTCGCCTTCACCGGCAACAAGTTCGAGTTTCGTATGCTGGGTTCCACCTTTTCCATTGCCGGACCAAACATCGTGCTGAACACAGTGGTTGCAGAGATTTTAAGGGAGTTTGCAGATGTGCTGGAAGGGGCGGCCGACTTTAGAGAAGCGCTTGCAGAAGTGATCCAGAAAACCATCCGCCAGCATAAGCGTATCATCTTCAATGGCAACAACTACTCAGATGAGTGGGTACAGGAAGCCCAAAAGCGTGGCTTGTCCAATCTGAAAACCACTGTGGAAGCTTTGCCAGCTTTTGTTTCAGCCAAAAGCATAGAGGTGTTTACAAAGCACCATGTATTCACCGAGACTGAAATCCATTCGCGGTATGAAATCCTGCTGGAAAGCTACTGCAAGACACTACACATTGAAGCACTGACAATGGCCGATATGGTGAAAAAGGATATTATTCCGGCATGTATCAGCTATCAAAGCGAGCTTGCACAGCTTCTGTGCAGCAAAAAAGCCTGTGGTGAGTATGACTGCACATTGGAGGAAACCCTGCTCAGTAAAATTTCAAAGCTGTCGGCTTGTCTCTTAAAAAAGCTGGATATATTGAAAGCGGTGACACTTGACACAAAATTAGAGAGTGAGGCATTATCGCTTGCGCAGCTTTACCGAAACCGGGTGTTTGCTGCAATGAGCGAGCTTAGGCTCATTGTTGATGAGCTGGAAACACTGATTGCTAAAAAGCATTGGCCTTTGCCCACCTATGCGGAAATGCTTTACAGCGTAAACTAGAAAATATAATACGCACAAAGGCGTGTATTCTGTCATTCCGCTAAAACGGACTGACAAAATACACGCCCTTTTTGTTAGGAGGAAATGAGTATGTATTCAGCGGTTGATACAATTTGGGTTTTACTTGGTGCTGCGCTGGTTTTTTTCATGCAGGCTGGATTTGCCATGGTGGAAACAGGGTTTACCCGTGCAAAAAACGCCGGAAACATCATTATGAAAAACCTAATGGATTTCTCTGTTGGAACGCTTGTATTCTGGATGTTTGGATTTGGTATTATGTTTGGGGGTAGCGGCCCACTGATTGGAGGATTGGATTTTTTCATCCGGGGCGACTATAGCAGTAGCATACCCACAGGTGCTTTTGTTATTTTCCAAACAGTATTTTGTGCCACCGCCGCAACCATTGTTTCGGGCGCAATGGCAGAGCGCACAAAGTTCTCATCCTATCTTATTTACAGCCTTATCATTAGCGCACTTATTTATCCTATTTCCGGCCACTGGATTTGGGGCGGCGGCTGGCTTTTAGAGCTTGGGTTTCACGATTTTGCTGGTTCTACTGCTGTGCATATGGTAGGCGGAGTTGCTGCACTTGTAGGCGCAAAAATCCTTGGGCCCCGCATCGGAAAATATAGAAAAAACGGAGAAATTCGCGCCATTCCTGGTCATAGCTTAACACTCGGCGCTTTGGGGGTATTTATCTTATGGTTCGCTTGGTTTGGGTTTAATGGCTGCTCCACTGTTTCTATGACGGGGGACGATGTGATTGCATCTGCGTCAAGCATCTTTGTAACCACCAATATCGCTGCAGCAGCCGCTGCCACAGTTGTGATGATCATCACATGGGTACGCTACAAAAAGCCCGATGTATCGATGACACTCAACGGAGCCCTTGCCGGACTTGTGGCTATCACCGCAGGCTGTGATATGGTATCGCCTGTCGGGGCGTTTGCCATTGGGTTCATTTCCGCATTTGTGGTAGTATTCGGCATCGAATTTGTCGAAAAGATATTGAAGATTGATGATCCGGTAGGCGCAATAGGTGTTCATGGTATGTGTGGAGCGGTAGGCACTATTCTTACAGGTGTATTTGCTCTGGAAGGTGGGTTGCTTTATGGCGGTGGGGCTGGATTTTTGGCCGTACAGACCATTGGTGTATTATCTGTTGCCGCATGGGTTGCTTTAACCATGACTTTTGTTTTTATTACAATAAAGAAAACCGTAGGGCTTCGTGTTTCGCGAACAGAAGAACTGGCTGGACTTGATATAGAAGAGCACGGACTTGCAAGCAGCTATGCAGACTTTATGCCTGTACCTATGGGTACAGACTTTAAACCGCATATCGAAACAACCCTTGAAAGTGCGCAAGAGGTACCTATGTATCAGGCTATTCCGGTAGCTATAACTACAAAACCTGGTGCTAAGATGACAAAAGTTGTTATCGTTACCAAGCAAAGCAAGTTTGAAACACTCAAAGCCGCTCTTGACCAAATCGGCATCACCGGTATGACCGTAACACAGGTGTTAGGCTGCGGAATGCAAAAGGGCGGGCAAGAATATTACCGTGGCGTTCGTGTTGAAACCACACTGCTACCTAAGGTAAAAATCGAGATTGTAATTTGCAAGGTTCCTTTGGAGCAAATGATTGATACAGTCAAAAAAGCGTTATATACAGGCAATGTTGGTGATGGCAAGATATTCATTTACAACGTGGAAAATGTCATAAAGGTTCGCACCGGGGAGGAGGGATACCAAGCTCTTCAAGACGAAGCCTGAAAAAGGAAGGAAACAAATGCTATTTTGAAAAAAGACTATACTGTTTGGCCAAAGTCCTCTTGACTAATCAAAATCATTTTTCAAAAAAAGACTGCTCTATAAAGCAATGGGCAGTCTTTTTTATGTCTTAAATTAACTTCTGCTTATTTCATAGCATTAAAATTTATTGCTACAAGCCATAACATCCGCAAATTTGAAAAAAATTGCGGATGTATCCATAAAACAAATTGGGGTAGCCGCATAGGAAGACTTTATATGCATACTACGCCATT
>CAYNCW010000224.1:0-5229 GCA_964395635.1 uncultured Oscillospiraceae bacterium | reverse complement strand
TGATAGAGCCAAAAATCAAGGTATCCTTGTCCAATAAAATTGCGGATATATTGCGGGTGCAGATATTGGACGGCACCTTGCTTCAAGGCGAACATCTTAACGAAACACTACTGGCAGATCATTTTGGGGTTAGTCGTGGGCCGGTGCGGGAGGCAATTCGCAGCTTGGCAAGCGAAGGCTTTGTGGCTTTGCTTGCCAATGGACGTTCCCAGGTTGAGGGATTTTCCTCCGAGGATATGGAGGATTATTACCACCTGCGCTTTCATTTAGAATCCACAGCAATCAAAAAAATTCTGCAACAACAGGGGGATCTCAGTTGGCAGCTCTGGCTGGCTGAAATGGAGGAGTGCTCTTCCCGTTGCCAGGATCTGTTCCCCAGCAACTATGAACTATACATTCAGGAGGATGCAAACTTTCATCTAAGCCTTATGCGCCGTGGCGGGGGAAGGGTCTCCACCCAAATGTGGGAGCATCTTTCCAACATTAGCAGATCTATGATGCTGCTAAACCGCCAGTTTTTTACAGGCCAAGGCAGCCCCTACCTTCAGGATTATTTTCCCCACCACAAAGCCATTCTTATGGCAATTCGGGAAAAAGACGAGGCAAACGCCCTGGGTATGCTGAAAGAACACCTGGACAAAGGCCGAAAAAATTATATACATATCCTCAATACAATACAGTCGGTGCAAACTAGCTAGGCTCTTTTTTCTGCCCCCACTATATTGTTTATCTCTATTCAAATTGGGTTTATAGCTATGGGATAGACCGGAAGTGTGGTATACTGTCTGTATGGTTGTAAACCAGTGAATATACCGCTGTTGCAGCATGATTAGGAGGAAAAAGGCTTGGATTACGCAAAAGTCAGTTTAGAAAAGCATTATGAATGGAAAGGTAAGCTGGAGGTTGTGGCCAAAGTGCCGGTAAGCAACAAAGAGGATTTGTCCCTAGCATATACCCCGGGTGTGGCACAGCCTTGTTTGGAGATTCAAAAGGATGTAAACAAGAGCTATGAGCTCACCAGGCGCTGGAACACCGTTGCAGTAGTCACCGACGGCACAGCGGTATTGGGCCTTGGGGACATTGGCCCGGAAGCCGGTATGCCGGTTATGGAAGGCAAATGCGTACTCTTTAAATCCTTTGGGGATGTGGACGCTATCCCCTTGTGTGTCCGCAGCAAAGAGGTAGACGATATTGTCAATGTGGTACGCCTGCTGGCAGGCTCTTTTGGCGGGGTGAATTTGGAGGACATCGCTGCCCCCCGCTGCTTTGAAATTGAAGAAAAGCTAAAAGCCTGTTGCGACATTCCCATCTTTCACGATGACCAACACGGCACAGCAGTGGTAACTGCCGCTGCTATGATAAACGCCTTGAAGCTAACCGGCAAGCAGCTATCTGAGCAGGTTTGCGTGGTGGCTGGCGCTGGTTCTGCAGGGGTTGCCTGCGCCAAGCTGCTAATGAGCATGGGGCTGCGCAATGTTGTGCTCTGCGACCGCAAGGGTGCCATCTACCAAGGTCGGGAGGATTTAAACCCCTCTAAGCAAGAGATGGCCATGCAAACCAACCGGGAAATGAAAAAGGGCTCTCTAGCCGATGTAATTGTGGGCGCCGATATCTTTATCGGGGTTTCCGGCCCGGGAATTCTCACTCCCGAAATGGTGGCCACTATGAACAAAAACCCTATTATCTTTGCCATGAGCAACCCCACACCCGAGATTATGCCAGATTTGGCTATCCAGGCCGGAGCAGCCGTGGTAGGCACAGGCCGCAGCGACTTCGCCAACCAGATCAACAATGTGCTGGCCTTCCCCGGTATCTTCCGCGGTGCTCTGGATGTCCGAGCCAGCGATATTAACGACCAAATGAAGATAGCCGCTGCCTACGCCATTGCCTCGCTGATTGAGGAGAAGGATCTGACAGCGGAATACGTTATCCCTGCTCCCTTTGACCCCCGAGTTGCACCGGCTGTGGCCAAAGCAGTGGCCGATGCCGCTGTTGAGTCCGGCATAGCTAGAATCTAACAAACCTTACACCATAGAAAAGGGCAGCTGCATCAGATCCAATTGGATTGATGCAGCTGCCCTTTGTAGTTTTAGGGGGCCCACTGTACTGGTTTACTTCCCCATTGGGAATTATTCCATGGAAGTGCCTTTTTTCTCCATGGCAAGCAGGGCATCCTTACGGGACAGATTGATTCTGCCCTGTTGGTCAATTTCGGTAACCTTAACAACAACCTCACTGCCTACCGATACCACGTCTTCCACCTTTTCCACGCGGCTGGTGTCCAACTTAGAGATATGCACAAGGCCTTCTTTGCCCGGTGCAATCTCTACAAAGGCGCCAAAGGGCATCAGGCGGGTTACTTTGCCTTTATAGAAAGCGCCCACTTCTGGATCCACTGCGATGGTCTTGATAACCTGTACCGCCCGGCGTGCATTTTCTATGCTGGTGGAAAGTACAAACACCTTGCCGTCGTCTTCAATATCAATCTTAACATCGCATTCAGCACAAATGCGCTGAATAATCTTGCCGCCGGAACCAATTACCTCACGGATTTTGTCCGGGTGGATGGTCAATGTCAGCATCTTGGGCGCAAATTCGCTGAGCTCTTCTCTAGGAGCCGGGAGCGACTTGAGCATAATGTCATCCAGAATATACAGCCGGGCCTTGCGGCATTTTTCAAGGGCTTCCTCAATAATATCAAAGGTAAGACCATCCAGCTTAATATCCATTTGAATAGCGGTGATACCATTGTGGGTACCGCCTACCTTAAAGTCCATATCGCCAAAGAAATCTTCCAGGCCCTGAATATCCACCATGGTCATCCAGCGGTCCCCTTCGGTGATTAGTCCGCAGGAGATACCGGCAACCGGTGCTTTAATGGGCACACCGGCATCCATCAAAGCCAGAGTAGAGCCGCAGATAGAGCCCTGGGAGGTAGACCCGTTGGAGGACAGAACCTCGGAAACCAAACGGATGGCATAGGGGAATTCTTCCACCGGAGGAATCACTGGCTCCAGAGCCTTTTCTGCCAAGGCGCCATGGCCAATTTCCCGGCGTCCAGGCCCTCTGGAGGGGCGGGTTTCACCCACTGAGTAGGACGGGAAGTTGTAGTGGTGCATATAGCGTTTGTTCTCTTGGTCGTCAATTCCGTCCAAACGCTGCGAATCCGAAACCGGGCCCAGTGTGGCAATGGTCAAAACCTGGGTTTGACCACGGGTAAACATACCCGAACCGTGTACCCGGGGGATCAGGCCAACCTCGGCGTGGAGCGGACGAATCTCATCCATACCCCGGCCATCCACACGTTTCTGATCATCCAGCAACCAACGGCGCACCACATACTTTTGCAGCTTGTAGATGCACTCATCAATCATGCCGATCTGTTCTGGGTATTTGCCGTCAAACTCCTGATGAATCTCATTGATAACCGGCAGCAATCTTGCTTCCCGGATATTTTTATCATCGGTATCCAGTGCATGGCGAACCTTGTCCACTGCAAAGTCCTTGATGGCGGCAAACATATCCGCATCCACCTCTTGGGAGGGGAAATCAATCTTTTGCTTGCCTACTTGGGTGCGAACATCAGCGATGAAGGCCACCATCTTTTGAATCTCGGCATGTGCTATCTTAATTGCACGGAGCATGGTGTCTTCCGGCACCTGGTTGGCTGCAGCTTCAATCATGCATACCTTATCGGCAGTACCCACCACAGTCAGCGCCATTTCGCTGGCACCCCGCTGTTCCTCGGTGGGGGCCAGAATCAGCTCATTGTTGATAAGGCCCACATGAATGCCCGCTATAGGCCCATTCCATGGGATATCCGAAACCGCCAGTGCAAAGGAGGTTCCCAGCATACCGGCAATGTCCGGGCTATAATCCTGCTCCACCGACAAAACGGTCATTACAACCGTTACATCGTTGCGCATATCCTTGGGGAACAAGGGCCGGATAGGCCTGTCCACCATACGGGAAGCCAAAATGGCCTTTTCGCTGGGGCGAGACTCTCTCTTTAAAAAGGAACCGGGAATTTTACCAACTGCATAGAGCTTTTCTTCAAAATCTACAGATAGGGGAAAAAAGTCGATGCCTTCTCTGGGCTTTTCGCTCATGGTTGCATTGCAAAGCACGGTTGTTCCGCCGTACCGCACAAGGCAGCTGCCATTTGCCAGCCCGCACATTTTGCCGGTTTCAAACTGAATGGTTTTGCCTGCAAAGGTGGTTTCAAACACTTTAAAGTTTTCAAACATGGTGGGTGTATCCTCCTGTTTTGTTTTTGCCGGAGGGTGCCCACGTCTTTTAGCATTGATTCCAGATGCATTGGTCTATGTACCTCGAATCACTGCTAAACGCCGCACGACACTTTCCGACAGTTTTTTCCCTTTATGCAAAAGACGGAGTCAGACAGGGGGAAAAACGCGCATACACGCTTCTCCCTCACCTGTTCTATACTCCATCTTTCCATTTGCCAACGCTTATTTTCTAATGCCCAGCTTCGCAATCAGTGTACGGTATCTCTCAATGTCCTTCTTCTTGAGATAGCCCAGCAGATTGCGGCGATGACCAACCATCTTCAAAAGACCTCTACGGCTGTGGTGGTCTTTTTTGTGAATCTTCAGATGTTCGGTTAAATCATTAATTCTTTTTGTCAAAATGGCTACTTGTACTTCCGGCGATCCGGTGTCACCCTCGTGCAGAGAGTTGGCCAGGATTACCGCTGTCTTTTCTTCTTTGAGCAGCATGTATTCATCACCTCGTTTAATATATGCCCCAAACCAAGTAAAAGGCAGGTGATCTCCTTTTATTAAAAGGCGTTTCCCTAAAACCCAGAATGGGGTTATCTTTTGGATTATAGCATATGGAAAGGGAGAAGTAAATACTATATACCAATTTTACTGAAAACAATCCCCATTTTTTACTGGGGTTTACTGGCATATGAGTATGTATGGACTGTTCACCGAAAAAGAGCAAAGTACCTGTTGTAAAAAAAAGATCAGCCGGAACAGTATTCTGTCCGGCTGATGGTTTTACACTTTGAAAGCAAACGCAATTTTTACAGCCGGTATAGGGCTGCTTCAATCTTATCTGGTGTTTGTCCGAAAACAAAAACCAAACGAGTGTAAAACCAAGGTTAGTTTGACCCATATGAACAGCTTTATGCAAACCATGCCCTTTGCTCATAATAATTTAACAAAGTATGTATAATTCCTTTGGGGTTGTGAATACTAAGCT